>JAOUFA010000322.1 GCA_029858545.1 Betaproteobacteria bacterium | reverse complement strand
CCTCCTCGTGTGCCGGCACGCCTCGTGTGGCAAGGCCTGCGCGGCGATGGGCCCCGATCCAGGGCAATGGTCAGCGCACTTTTCTTCCATGATAGCGTTGCATCGCGCACGCACAAATGCCGGGTGTGAATCTCAGCCATAGAAATTCGGCATCGCACGATCGGCCTGCGCGCCGGTCAGATTGTCGGTCATTTGTGCGCTCCGCTCGTCGCGGCTACCATCTCGCACCCCAACCGGGACCGCGGCGCGCCATCCAGCCGGCGCGCCACCCATCGAAACGACTGCAGCCCCCCAGGAGCGAAACGATGATCCATAGCAGCCACGGCAAGTCCGGCCCCCCCCCAGCGCGGCAGGCGCGCGGCAAGCTCGCCGTCGACATTCACGCCCACTGGTATCCGGCCGAGTGGTTGAAGCTGTTCGAGAAGGAAGGCGCCAGCGAAGCCGCCCGGCTCGAGCGCAACGGGTCGCGCTACACGATCAAGACGGCGCGAATCAGCAACGCCTTCGATGAGGAATTCGTCGACGCTGAGTTGCGCCTGGCCGCGATGGACCGCCAGGGCGTGCGGGTGCAGGCGCTGTCGCTGACCACTCCGATGGTCAACTGGGCCTCACCCGCGCTCGGGCTCGCGCTCGCACAGGCCTTCAACGACACCGCAAACGCGCTGCACGCCAGCCATCCGGACCGGTTCGTCGGACTTGCCGCGCTGCCCATGCAGGCACCCGAACTTGCGCTCAGGGAACTCGAGCGCGCAGCCAAGCTGCCGGGGCTGCGCGGCCTGTACCTGGCGACGAACGTCAATGGTGACAATCTGGACGAGCGCCGCTTCTGGGACATCTATGCGAAGGCCGAGGAACTCGGCTGGACCATCTTCCTGCACCCGATGGACACCATCGGACCCGAGCGGACCGCGCGCTATCACCTGAAGAACCTTCTCGGGAATCCTTACGACACGGGCGTCGCGGCGGCTTCGCTCATCTTCGGCGGTGTGCTCGACGAGTTCCCGAAACTGGAGGTGAATCTGCCGCACGCCGGCGGTGCATTTCCCGGGTTGATCGGCCGACTCGACCACGGCACCCGGGTCCGTGCCGAGTTGAAACACATGAAGAAGCTGCCGAGCGAGTACCTCAGGCGATTCACTTACGACACCATCGGTCACGACGACCGGATCAATCTCAATCTGATCCGGCTGGTGGGCGCCGATCGCGTCGTGCTGGGAAGCGACTACTGCTTCGATATGGGACTGGTGGATCCGGTGGGCACCGTCGAGCGTTTGCACGCCTCCGTCGACGAATCCGAGCGCGATCTGATCCTCGGCAAGACCGCCGCGCGGCTGCTTCACCTCGCCACCTGAAACACTGCCATGCGGGGGACGCCACGAACCGAACGCGGCGTCGCGTCCGGACCCGGTGCTAACATAGCCTGCACCGAATCGCCGTGTGCCGCGGCCAAGAGGAGATGCAGATGAACATCGGAATCATCGGAACCGGCCGCATGGGAGCGGCGATCGCCAGCCGGCTGATCGGGCTGGGCCATTCGGTCACCGTCTGGAACCGGACCGCGGCCAAGACCCGGCCTCTTGCCGAAGCGGGCGCGACGGTCGCGACGTCTCCTGCGGAACTCGCATCCCGGTCCGAGACCATCCTCAGCATTCTTACCGACGCCGCGGCACTGGGGGCCGCATTCGAGGGCCGCGGCGGGGCGCTCACGGGCGACATCGGCGGCAAGCTGTTCATCGAGATGAGCACCGTGCGGCCCGAGACCGAACGCAGGCTTGCGGAGAAAGTCCGCGCAAGGGCCGCGGCGCTTATCGAATGCCCGGTCGGCGGCACCGTCGGCCCGGCGAAGGAGGGCAAGCTCTTCGGCTTCGTCGGCGGCGACGTCGCGGATGTCGCACGCGCCCGACCCGTGCTCGAGCAGATGTGCCGACGCGTCGAGCATGTCGGACCGGTGGGCGCCGGCGCCGCGATGAAGCTCGCGATCAACCTGCCGTTGCTCGTCTTCTGGCAGTCCTTCGGTGAGGCCTTGTCGCTGTGCAAGCCGCTGGGGCTCGATGCGCAGCGGCTGATGGACATCTTCGCCGACACCTCCGGCGCACCGAATATGCTCAAGCTGCGCGGCGCGGCGATGGCCGCGCAGTTCTCCGGTCAGAGCGTCGCGGCGACGTTCAACGTCGATTCGATCCGCAAGGATCTGCGCACCATGCTTGCCGAAGCAAACACGCTCGGCGTCCAACTGCCGGTGACCGAGCGCGCCCTCGAATGTTTCAACCGCGCGGCAAGATCCGGATTGGGCGCCGCCGATGGGACGAGCCTGCCGGTCTATTGGGTCGAACGCGGCGGAAAGACCGCGGCGAAGACCACCGCGAAGGCAAAGAAAGCAGCGCCGCGCAAGCCGGCCAACAAGGCCGCGCGCAGGAAGAAGCCTCTGCGCCGGCGCTAAGCGCAGGCACCGGCGCGCACCGCCGGAACGCGGGTTGCCGCGCGCGCAACAACCCGCTGCCCCCGCGTGACGCGCTAGCCGCGCGCCTTCTGCATGAAGTCGGGCCGCAGTGCCTTGCTCCAGTCGGGAATCGACTTGATCTTCTTCGCCTTCAGCAGGATCTCCGCCTGCTCCTGCATGTACGGCCTGAGATCGGGGAACGCGGGATCGACATCCACCGTCGCGATCGCCTTGCCGAGTGTCTCCTTCGACATCTTGTAGCCCTTCGAGGTATAGAAGGCATAGATGGCATCGGACACCTTGGCGGGGTTCTGCTTGAAGTCGCGCGCCACCGCGAGCCACGCCTTCAGGTAGGCGACCACGGTATCGGGGTGCTTTGCGACGAACTCGGGCGTCGCCGCCATGAATACCGGCATCCGGTCCACGTCCCAGAAGTTGATGATCGTGTTGGCGAGGCCGTCTGCCTCCGCAATCGCGTTGTAGGGTTCCACGTTGACCATGGCGTCGACGGTCTTCGCGGCCATGCCGGCGACCATGTCGTTCACGTTCATGCGCACTTCCTGGAAATCTCCCTTCTTCAGGCCGTGCGCCGGCGCGATCTGGTCGACGAAGATGTTGCCGATCGACGAGCCGGTCTGGTTGGCGACCTTCAATCCCCGCAACTGCTCGACCTTCGTCAGTCCGAGTTCCTTGCGTGCCATGATGCGCACGGTCTTGCCGACCTGTTCGATGCGCGCGATGGCGACGAGGTCTCCGCGCGCGTGACCGATGATGAACGACGGTCCGGCGTAGGTGCCCAGATCGACCTGCCGCGCCACCATCTGCTGCATCGTCAGGTTTCCCGAAGGCACCGCGAACTCCTCGAACTTGATCCCGTGCCTCTCGACCTCTCCCGAGCGCAGAAGATAGTACGTGGGCATGCCCCACATATTCGTCTGGTAGCCCTGCCGGATCGTGGCCATCTCCGCAGCGCGCCCCGGCTGCCATATTCCTGCCGCGAGCACGCCCGCTCCGGACGCCGCGAGAAACTGCCGTCTTGTAATGCCTGAATCGAGCTTTGACATGTCCATCCTCCTTTGCGGGTTGCCGATCTTCCCCCGCGCCCCTCGCTTCACGTTCAGGCCGGCTGGGCCTGCTCGGTGAGGTGGCGCAGGAGTTCCTTCTGGTAGTCGAGAAACTCCACGCTCAATGGGTTCCGCGGCCTGGGCAGGCGCACCGCGATCTCGGTCTTCACACGTCCCGGATGCGGAGTCATGACGATGACGCGGTCGGCGAGATACACCGCCTCGGCGACGTTATGCGTCACGTAAATGACCGTCTTGCCGGTCGCCTGCCACACGTCCGCGAGCAGCCGCTGCATCTCGTCGCGCGTCAGCGCATCGAGCGCGGCGAATGGCTCGTCCATCAGCAGCACCGCCGGATTGTAGGCGAGCGCCCGTGCGATCGCCACGCGCTGCTGCATGCCGCCCGATAGATGGTGCGGATACGAATGCGCGAACTTGCCGAGCTTGACGAGTTCGAGTTGCTGGAAGGCGATTTCCTCGCGTTCGGCCTTCGCGACACCCTTCATCTCCAGTCCGAAGGCGACGTTGCCGAGCGCCGTGCGCCAGGGGAACAGCTGGGCGAAATCCTGGAACACGATGCCGCGGTCCAGACCATGCCCGCTCACCGCCTTGCCGCCGATACGGATCTCACCCGTCGCCGGCAGCAGAAATCCGGCGATGATGTTCAAAAGCGTCGTCTTGCCGCAACCGCTCGGCCCGACGATGCACAGGAATTCGGAGCGCCCCAGCGCGAAATTGACCCCGCGCACGCCCGGCACCTTCCCGCCGGGTGTGTCGTAGACCAGCGTCACGTCGCGCGCTTCAATGTGGTGTGTATCGCTCATCGCTATCCGATCAATCCTTCGCCGCGCGGACCATGCCCCAGCGCATCACGGTGGCGCGCTCCACCGACCCGAACACCAGCCGTTCAAACACGAAACCGACGCCGCCGATCACCGCCAGCGACGCGAGCATGATGTCCGCATTGAGG
>JAOUFA010000321.1 GCA_029858545.1 Betaproteobacteria bacterium | reverse complement strand
GCCGCCTGGAAGCTTGCCGATCAGCCCTTCGAGTTCCAACTGAAGCAGTTTGCCGCTGATCTTCTCGGTGCTTAGACCCGCTCGATGGCTAAGCGTGTCGATATCGATCGGGTCAAAGCCCATCAAATCGAGCACCGGCTCGGCGGAAGTACCGCCTTGCTCAACCGCCGGAAGCTGCAAAGACTTCATCTTCTCCGGAACGCCTGGAAGTTCTGCCAGTATGTCCTCGGCCGACTCGACCAGCTTGGCCCCTGACTTGATCAGTGCATGGCAACCCTTGGATAACGGGGAATGTATTGAGCCTGGGATAGCAAAAACCTCGCGCCCCTGATCCAGCGCGGAACGTGCGGTAATGAGTGAACCCGATGCTAGCGCAGCCTCAACCACTACGCAGCCTTGCGACAATCCGCTAATCAGGCGATTGCGCCGGGGGAAATTTCCCGCGATGGCGCGCGTACCAAGCGGGAACTCCGAGAGCAACAGTCCGAGTTCCCCGATCTTGCGTGCAAGTTCGATATTGCGCGCGGGATAGCAGATATCTATCCCTGTTCCGAGCACCGCGATGGTCGAACCGATGCCTGCCAGTCCCCCTCGATGAACGGCTGCATCGATTCCGAGCGCGAGTCCGGATACGATCGTCAAGCCTGCATGGCTCAGCGTCGAGGCAAAGCTTTCGGCGTTGCGAACCCCTGAAGCGGTGCCGTTTCGGCTTCCAACCATTGCAAGGGCCGGACGACCAAGGAGTCGAGTCTGCCCGCGGCAATATAGCAACGCAGGTGGGTCGGAAATCTCGAGCAAGGCTTTCGGATAGCAGTCATCGGCCAAGGTGACCGCATGATTTCCTGGCTCCGCAACCCAGCGCAGCGCGCGCTCTACCGACTTCGCAACGTCTGGCGAATCAAGTGCCGAAAGCGCGTCTGGTGCCAGAAAGTTCGCAAGCTCGCTACGTCTAGTCGCCAGAATCCGGTCCGGCAAGCCAAATTGCTGCAGCAGCTTGCGCAGCGTAGTCGCGCCAATACCTGGCGTAGAAGTCAGCCTGAACCAACCGGCAAGCCCGGCGTCGTCGCTCATTGTCCTCGTCAATGTCGCTCGGACGTCCCGGTCGTTGCCTCGCGAAAGCGACGCGTCGAACTTTCTTCTCTACGGCGCCTCAACAATATCCAGCGGTGCGACGGGTCTTGTGGTCTTCATTATCAGCGCGTATGAAACCCGGTCAAATACTCTGAAAACGAACGCGAGTCCGTAGCGTTCGTCGGGCAGGCGCTTATTCTTTGCGGGCCCATCCGGGACCAATCCACCGGGGCGCACCAGCGCGAGCACATGCCCGATTTCTACACCCTGGGAGGAACCCCTACTAATGGCAATGATCGAATCCGGCGGTCCCGCCTCACCGACGTATCCAATTCCGCTGTAAATCGACATCACCCTACCCTTGAAGTTTGCGTCCGGGGAATGCGGCACGTAGCTGATCACATGCACCTGACTGGCGGGAATGAGTTTGTCCCCCTTCACGATCTCACGAACCGCAGAATTCAGAACAATGGTCGCTAGTTCCCCGGGGCGGGTAACGGTCGCAGAACCAAGGTAGTTGGCCTCGTAGCCAAGCGTCTGCTTGGTATCGGGATCGACCAGTTGCTTTCCGCGTCGATAGATAAACCACTCGCCGCCCGACGCGCTGCCAATGCCCTGAACATAGGCGGTATCCTGGGCGGCAAGTACCACCCGGTTATTTTGGGTCGCAACGATGCTCGGCGCCTTGTCCAGACCATCCACTTCGATGACAAGCGGCCGCACAAGAAACGGCGCTATGTCCTCGGCCGGAATGCTGGCAATCGCTTCCTTTTCCATGAATTCGGCGCGCAGTCGCGGCGACAGCTTGACCGTCTCCAGGCCGCCGGTGGGTCGGGCAGCAGTCTCCCGCGCCGCCGGCACTGTCTCGCCAGGCGCAACCGCCGTTGTACCACCTGCGTCGGAACCGGGCCCCCGCAAGCTATCGCCGCCCTCGAGGCGGAGCCGGCCCAGTTTACGATCCAAGAGGATCACATTGCCTGGGTAGATCAAATGCGGATTCCTGACCCCCTCTCGGTTCATGTCCCATAATTCCGGCCAACGCCAGGGTGAATCGGTATAACGCCCGGCAATGTCCCAAAGCGTGTCGCCCTTTACGACAAGGTAACGCTCCGGCGCATCCGCCTTCAGAACAAGCGGGATGGTCGGCGCTTGAGCATGCGCTACTGCGCCAAAAACGAGGCAAAAGAAGGCAAAACAGTGCGCTGTGATAGACTTAGCGTGTCTGGTAACCATGGCGCCCCAATCTATTGTTGTTGCGCGATCGGTTTGGAAACGCCCAGCCGGCTTGAACAGGCTCGGGTTCGCCCCCATTTAAAACCGAGGCAACAAAGTTTAATATACCAGATTAGATGTTGCTGTTAATTTGTTAAATTTGCAAGACATATTGGTGTTTTGATGGCTGTCCTGAACATCCTCCGCTATCCCGATTCACGGCTGCACAAGATCGCTGCGCCGGTCACCGTATTCGACGAGCAATTGAAGAAGCTGGTCCGGGACATGGCCGATACGATGTACGCCGCACCCGGCATTGGCCTTGCCGCGACACAAATCGACGTTCACAGGCAAGTTATCGTCGTCGACGTATCGGATCGCCGAAATTCTCTGGTGGTTCTCGTAAACCCGACTATTGTAGAGTCAACGGGGCTGTCTGACATTGAAGAGGGCTGCCTTTCGGTTCCTGCAATCTATGAACTGGTCGAGCGCGCGGAGAGAGTCAAGGTCCGCGCATACGATCAAAACGGCAATTCCTTCACCCTCGAAGCGCAGGGCCTGTTGTCGGTCTGCATCCAGCACGAAATCGATCATCTTCAGGGTAAGGTGTTCGTCGAGTACCTTTCCCAGCTCAAGCAGCAGCGCGTACGCGCAAAGCTCGCCAAGCAATTGCGCAAGAGCGCCTAGGGAAGCCTTGAATAAGGCGGCGACGCCTTTTCTTGCAGAACTCGCACTTCCGTCGGTACCTTGCACATGGTGCGGGTCATTCTTTGAGACTTGCGCCGGAATTCCATAGAACGGGATCTATGGAAACGATCCAATTCCGGTTGCCAGACCTCTCCCTGGTTGCGCGTTCCAATGGCGTTAAGTCCTTTCCTGGCCACCTTTACCGATGCGTCTGATCTTTGCCGGTACGCCTGATTTTGCCGCGCGTGCGTTGACCGCACTTTGCGACGCCGGGCACGATATTTCCCTCGTCTTATGTCAGCCTGATCGACCCGCCGGGCGCGGACTTCGCTTGACGGAGAGCCCCGTAAAACGACTTGCCGTGGCGCGTGGGCTTGCCCTGTTTCAACCGACTACCCTCAAAGACCCAGTTGCAATTTCGCGCCTCGACGAATCCCGTTCCGAAGTGTTGGTGGTCGCTGCCTACGGTCTGATCCTGCCGCGAGCTGCACTCGATATCACACCAAAGGGGGCAATCAACATTCATGCTTCCCTGCTGCCGCGCTGGCGTGGCGCGGCACCAATCCAGCGCGCGCTTCTTGCCGGTGACCGAAAGACCGGGGTAACCATCATGAAGATGGACGCGGGACTCGATACCGGCCCAATCTACACCCAGCGGCAGATCGGCATCGAACCGCACGACGACTCGGGTAGCCTTCATGAAAAGCTCGCGAATCTCGGTGCCGAGATGGTCGTCGCGGCGCTCGCCGATCTCGAGATCGGCCCATTAGAGTGGAGGGAGCAGCCTCAGCAGGGTGCAATCTACGCCCACAAGATCGCGAAACAGGAAACCTGCGTTGACTGGTCGCGCCCTGCAGATGAGATAGCACGCCGCCTGCGAGCTTTGCGTCCGCATCCTGGTCTGCAAACGGCGTTTCGAGGCGAGCGCATCAAGCTCTGGCAGGCTTCCACGAAAGAGCTTTCTTGCGATACTCCAGGAACCATTTTGGAAGCGAACGCCTCCGGGATCTTGGTGGCCTGCGGAGAGGCTGGACTTTTGATTACCGAGTTGCAGCGCACGGGCGGTCGTCGCCTGCCCGCAGCGGATTTCTTGCGAGGCCTGCCGTTCCGGCAAGGCGAGCGGTTTGATTTCCTGCTCGCCGCCGGCTGATTTCCAGCCGGCAGAGACTCCCGCATCATCCGGAATCTGGCACTGGCTTGCCCACGATGGTAGGCTGTCGCACCGAACTACACATCGTCCGCGACGCAATGCGCCGCATATTGCTACCGTCACTTCTGTGGCTACTCCTCTTGTTCGCGTTCAACGCGCGGGCCGAGGATATCGAAGTTCGCGATGTGAGCCTGCGCGCCGCCGATGAGGGCGTGACGCTGAACGCTGACTTCAATTTCGAACTTTCCGGCCGCCATTTGGAGGCAGTCTCGAACGGCATTCCACTGTATTTCGTCATCGAATTCGACTTGACCCGCAAGCGTTGGTACTGGTTCGCCGAAAACACCGTTTCCCGGCGAAT
>JAOUFA010000021.1 GCA_029858545.1 Betaproteobacteria bacterium | reverse complement strand
CGCTGGATAGAACTGGCCAAGGGACGCACGCAGTTCGAACTGCCGATCGCACAGGGCATGAGCCCGAACGTCTACGTCAGCGTGACGCTCATTCAACCGCATGCGGAGAAGAAGAATGACCGGCCGATCCGGCTCTTCGGCGTGATCCCGATCAAAGTGATCGATCCCGCGACGCGTCTCAAGCCGGTGGTGAAGGCGGCCGACGAGTGGGCGCCGGAAGCGAAGGTCTCGGTCGAGGTCTCGGAGCAAAACGGCCGCGCGATGGCCTACACTCTTGCGGTAGTTGACGAAGGGCTGCTCGGCCTGACCGGGTTCAAGACGCCCGATCTGCACGGACACTTCTACAAGCGCGAGGCCCTCGGGGTCACCACCTGGGATCTGTTCGATGATGTCGCCGGCGCCTATGGCGGCGAGCTGGAACGCCTGCTTGCGCTCGGTGGTTCGGATGGGGCGACGACTGAGGACAACAAGGCGGACAAGAAGCGTTTTCCGCCGGTGGTGCGTTTTCTCGGGCCGTTTGAACTTAAAGCGCGTTCGAGCGCCAAGCACTCTATCGATCTGCCGTCCTACGTCGGTGCGGTGCGGGTGATGGTGGTCGCGGCCAAGGACGCAGCCTATGGAGCAACCGACAAGTCGGTATTCGTACGCCAACCGCTAATGATCCTTCCCACCGTGCCGCGGGTCGTTGGCCCCGAGGAAGAAATCTCGGTTCCAGTCTCAATCTTCGCGATGGATCCCTCGATCCGGCAGGTGGAACTGAAGATCGAGCCGGGCGAATATTTCGAGGCCGTGGGGGGTGACAGCACGAACGTGGCCTTTGTGCGCCCCGACGAAAAGCTCGGCATGCTGAAGCTCCGGGTGAAATCGAGGCTCGGCAAGGGGACTTTGCGTTTCAGCGCAGTCTCGGGTTCGCACACGGCGAGGGCGGAGGTGCATATCGATGTGCGCAGCGCCAATCCCGCGACCACGCGTTTCGAACGGCGGACCCTGAAACCCGGGGAGAGCTGGGAAGCGAACGTCGTGCCGCATGGCATCGATGGGACCAATGTGGTCTCAATCGAGGTATCGGCCGTGCCGCCGCTCGATTTGGAACGGCGCATGGACTACCTGATCCGCTATCCGCACGGCTGCGTCGAGCAGGTAACCTCGTCGGCATTTCCGCAGGTCTATCTGCCGGCGCTCGTCAAGCTGGAGGATGCGCGCCGCAGCGAAATCGAGCGCAACGTCCACGCGGCGATCGACCGGTTGCGCGGCTTCCAGGTGCCTTCTGGGGCTTTCGCGTACTGGCCCGGCGGAATATTCACCGCCTCGGCCTACGATGCGCGCAATGCCTGGTCGACCAACTATGTCGGGCACTTCCTGCTCGAGGCCGAACGCGCGGGCTACAAGGTCCCCGGGGCGATGCTCGCGGACTGGGCGAAGTACCAGAAGACGGCCGCCGGCGCATGGACCGCGGGCGGGCGCGCCTCGACCATCGAGCAGGCCTACCGCCTCTACACCCTCGCGCAGGCACGCCAGGCCGACATCGGCGCGATGAACCGGCTGCGCGAGAATTCACAGCTCGCGGGCCCGGCGCGTTGGATGCTCGCCGCTGCGTACAAGCTTGCGGGCATGAATGACGCGGCGACCGCACTGGTGAGGAACGACAGCGCGGAGCTGCGCGATTACGCGGCGCCCGACGACAGTTTCGGTTCACGTCTGCGCGATGCCGCGATCGTCCTCTCGGCGGCACTCGTACTGGGACGCGACGATGTAGTGAAACCGCTCGTCGACCAGGTCTCGGGCGAACTCGCGAGCGAGCACTGGCACAGCACCCACGCGGTATCGCTCTCGCTGATGGCGATGTCGAAGTTCGTCGGGGGAGGGGATGCCGGGTCCTTCTCGTTCGAGCGTCAGGTCGGCAGCTCGAAGCGTGCGACGGTGAAAGTGAAGGCGGCCGTGCACACCGAGAAACTGAGCAACTTCCCGATCGCGGGGAGCAGCGTCATGCTGAGCAACAGCTCGGGGCGGACTCTCTTTGCCTCGGTGGTGGTGCGCGGGGTCGCGAAGCAGGGTGAGGAGACCGCAGCGTCCTCCGGCCTGAAGCTGGAAGTCAGTTACGTCGACGCCGAGGGCAAACCGCTCGATGTCGCGAAGCTCAGGCAGGGCCAGGATTTCGCCGCGACGCTCGCCGTGACGAACGCGTCGCAGGTCAAGATCGACAATATCGCGTTGACCCAGATCGTCGCTTCGGGGTGGGAGATCCATAACATACGGTTGGCCGGCGAAGCCGACAAGGTCGAGTCCTCGGGAGGACGACGGCGCGGCGCACTGTCGCAGGTTTTCGATCCCGGCAACGGCAAGCCCGACGATGCGGTGGATTACCTCGACATTCGCGACGACCGCAGCAATCGCTACTTCGGCCTCAGGCCGGGCGAGACCAAGCGTTTCCGCACCCAGTTGAACGCCGCCTACCTCGGCCGCTATTACATGCCCGGCGTCGCCGCCGAGGCGATGTACGACGCGACGCGCGCTGCTCGGGTGGCCGGGAGGTGGGTGGAGGTCGTCGTCGCGGGCGAATGACGGAGAGGCGGTGAGCGGGGCTTCTGGACGCGACCGGCTGCAACGGGGAACCCGGGCACTGATCGCGCACTTGCGACGCCGACCGCGCCGCATGCTGGCGCTTTGCCTGCTGCTCGCGGCGCTGGCCGTCTTCTGGCGCGCGCTGCCTGAGCCGTTGTTCTCCGATCCCTTCGCGAGCGTACTCTATGCACGCGACGGTGAGTTGCTCGGCGCACGCATCGCTGCCGACGGCCAGTGGCGTTTTCCGCCCCTTAGATCGGTTCCCGACAAGTTCCGGCGTGCGTTGATTCTCTACGAGGATCGGCGCTTCGCGTGGCACCCTGGTGTCGATCCGATTGCGATCGTGCGTGCGGCGCGCGACAACCTGTTGCACGGTGCCGTGGTGAGCGGCGGCTCGACAATCACGATGCAGCTGACGCGTATCGCGCGCGGCAATCCGCCGCGCCGATATCTGGAGAAGGCGATCGAGGCGCTGCTCGCGCTACGGCTCGAAATGTCGCACAGCAAGGATGAGATTCTCGCGCTCTATGCCTCGCATGCCCCCTTCGGCGGCAATGTCGTGGGACTCGAGGCAGCGGCCTGGCGCTATTTCGGGCGCGATCCAGGGCGCCTGAGCTGGGCCGAGGCGGCGCTATTGGCGGTGCTTCCCAACAGTCCCGCGCTGATCCACCCGGGGCGCAATCGCGCTGTCTTGCACGCCAAACGCGACGCGCTGCTGCGGCACCTCGGCGCCGACGGGCAACTCACTGCCCTCGACCTCGATCTGGCCCTGCGCGAGCCGCTGCCGGGCGAACCGCTAGCGCTGCCTGGCTACGCGCCGCATCTGCTTGACAGCCTGCGCACCGAGCGGCCGGGCGAATATCGCTTTCACAGTACGCTCGATGCTGAATTGCAGCGCAGCGTCGAGGAGGCGGTGCAGCGCCATGCCGAAGGACTGCGACGCCAGGCAATCTACAATACCGCCGCGCTGGTGGTGGACAACCGAAGCTTCGAAGTGCTCGCCTACGTTGGCAATGCCGAGTGGTCGGCAACGGGCGAGCGCGGCTACGCGGTCGACATCGTGCGCCGCCCGCGCAGCACGGGCAGCCTGCTCAAGCCGTTTCTCTATGCCGTGATGTTGGACGGGGGAGAGGTGCTGCCGGGTACCCTGGTGCCCGACGTCCCGACCCAGTATTCGGGCTATATCCCGGAGAACTTCGACCGGACCTACCGCGGCGCGGTTCCGGCGCAGGTGGCGCTCGCGCAGTCGCTCAATGTGCCGGCAGTACGCATGCTCCGCACGCACGGTGTCAGTCGCTTTTACGAAAGCCTGCGCGACCTCGGGCTCGGTACGCTCCGGCGCGCGCCGCAGGAATACGGATTGACCCTGATCCTGGGCGGCGCGGAAGGCACGCTGTGGGACCTTACCGCGATGTATGCCAATCTCGCCGAACTCGCGCGTCGCGATACCGTCCATGCCAGGCTGCCCTATCGATCGATGTTGCGCCAGATGGGCGAGGCGCCGGCTTCGATGCGGGCCGCGGAAATCAGCCCGGCTGCGGCGTGGTTGACGCTGGATGCGCTTCTCGAAGTCGCGCGTCCGGCCGAAGAGGCGAATTGGCGAAATTTTGCGAGCAGCCGCAAGATCGCGTGGAAGACCGGCACCAGCTTCGGTCTGCGCGACGCCTGGGCGATCGGCACCAGCAGCCGCTATACAGTCGGTGTCTGGGCGGGCAATGCGAGCGGAGAGGGCAGGCCGGGGCTGACCGGCGGACAGGTCGCCGCGCCGCTGATGTTCGATCTCTTCAATCGTCTCGATACCGCGGAGTGGTTCGCGCCGCCTCTCGCACAGATGAAGGAGGTCGACGTTTGTCGCGGCGATGGGTATCTCTCGAATGGCGACTGCGAAACAGCCAAAGAGCGCGTTCCGCTAAGCAGCCACTTCGACCAATCCAGTCCGCACCATCATCTTGTGCACCTAGATCCGAGCGGACGCTATCGGGTGCACGGCGGCTGTGAATCGCCTGCGCGGATGACCCACCGCGCCTGGTTCGTGCTGCCAGCGGGCGAAGAACTGTACTACCGGCGCCACCACTTTGACTATCGGCCGCTGCCTCCCTACCGGAAGGATTGTCTGGCGGATGTCGAAACGGGCCGGCGCGGACCGATCGAGTTCCTCTACCCGAATGCGGGCACGCGCATCTACATTCCGGTCGATCTCGCCGAAAGAAGGGGCCGTACGGTATTCGAGGCGGCGCATCGCGATCCCGACGCGACGCTGCACTGGCATCTCGACGATCGATACGTGGGTACGACGCGCGGTTTTCATCAGCAGGCGCTCGATATCGTTCCGGGGCAGCATGAAATCACGGTGGTCGACGGAGTCGGTGTACGGCTGGCAAGGCGGTTCGAGGTGCTCGGTGCGGAGCACTAAGGCGGGTGTGGGGGCGGGCGGCTAGGTTTGGCCGCCTTTTCCAAGGTCCAGGACTTCTTTGTGGCCGAAGCCGCGCGAATTGTCGATCAGAGTGACGCGCGTCGGGATGAAGCAGTAGAACCCTGCCTTGTCGAGTGCGGCGCGCAGCGCAGGGGGACCCGAGGAGAGTTCGGCGAGAAAGGCGTAGCGCCGCTCGAGCAGCGCGCGCACGCTGCGCGGATCATCGGCGCGCCGTGCCAATCCAATGAATTGGAGGCCTTGGATCGCGCGAAAGTCGCGGTAGTCGGGGGCGATGCTGACCGCGGCGCGGTCGTCGCGCTCCAGGTGGCGGGAGTGGCGCGTCGTGGGGTCGGAGGTCCAGCACAGCGTGAGGCCGTCGCGCGCATACATCAGCGAGACGGCGTGGGGTCCCGAGTCATCGAACGTGGCGAGCGACATCACGTGCTGGGCGTCGAGGAAGGCCTCGATACGCGCGATCAGGCCGGCATGCTCCGCCGGTGCGGGCGCCGCGCTCAGAGCTTGGCTTCCAGGCGCGCGACCGGCACCGACATCTGACCGTCCCAGCGCCGCGCAAGGTCGGTTTCGATCGAGAACTGATCGAGCACGCGAGCGACGACGTGATCGACGATGTCTGCGACCGTCTGCGGATGATTGTAGAAGGCAGGCATCGGCGGCATGATAGTTACGCCCATACGCGCGAGCTTGAGCATGTTCTCCAGATGGATTTCGGAGAGCGGCATTTCGCGGGTGAGAAGCACCAGCCTGCGGCGCTCCTTCAACACCACCTCCGCGGCGCGATGCACCAGGCTGTCTCCCGCGCCCTGCGCGATCGCGCCGAGACTGCGCATCGAGCAGGGGGCGATCACCATCCCGTCGGTGAGGAAGGATCCCGAGGAAATCGCGGCGCCCATGTTCGCCGACTCGTAACAAACGGTAGCGAGCGCGCGGACCTCCTTGGCGGTGAATTTAGTTTCATGCTCGATCGTCTGCTGGCCCCACTTGCTGAGCACGAGATGGGTCTCGATCGGCGTGTCGCGGAGTACCTCGAGCAGGCGCACTCCGAAGATGGCTCCGGTGGCACCGGTGATGCCTAGGATCAGTCTGCGCATGGTCTTTCCGGGGAATGCGGGATGGCGGTCCGGTCAATTTACCACCGCGCGGGCGGCACAGGCAAAGGGCTTCTGAGAAAATGAGAACATCGGCATCAATTTGAGCGGAGATTGACCATGAACAGTGTTGTGAAATCCGATGCAGGCGTGATCCGGATCGACGCTCGCCCCGAATCCGTGGCCCTCGATCCGGCGCAGACCGCGCTGCTGGTGGTCGACATGCAGAACGCCTTCGTCAATCCCGGCGGACTGCTCGATCTGGCCGGCGTCGACATTTCGCGTACCCCCGCAACCGTGGCGGCGGCGCAGCGCTCGATCGCCGCGGCGCGCAAGCTCGGCATCCCGGTGGTGTACCTCCATATCGTCTACCCGAAGGACCTCTCGACCGCCGGCGGGCCGCTGTCGCCGAACCCGCGCAAGGAACTGGCGCTCGCGCTGATGGGCAAGCGTCCGGAACTGAAAGGCAAACTCCTCATCGAGGGAACCTGGGATGCGGCGATCGCCGATGCGCTGCGCCCGGAGCCGGGCGATGTCGTCATCGCGAAACAGCGCTACAGCGGCTTCGCCGGCACGCCGCTCGATGCCTTCCTGCGCACGCGCGGCATCCGCCACCTGCTGATGCTCGGCATCGCCACCAATGTGTGCGTCGAATCGACCTTGCGCGACGCCTACTTCCAGGAATACTGGCCGGTGCTGATCGAGGATGCGACGTTGCAGGCGGGGCCGCTGTTTTGCCAGCAGGCGACGGTGTTCAATGTGGAGAATTTTTTCGGTTGGGTGACGACGAGCGAGGCGCTGGAGCGGGCTGTCGCGCGTTAGGCGCTGGAGCGCTGCGGTTGGGGTTGGCTTTCTGCTTCGGAAACATCGAGATGAAGAACGACGAGCCGATTTTGCGCACGTCGATCTCGAACACCGAGGCGCTTGGACGACGCTCGATCTCGCACGCGACAATGTCCATCCTGGCGTCGGGCGTCGGGCGTCGCGGGAGTACGGTATTCGAGCAGCTGCGCGCCGGCGGGTGCGACCAGGGTCAGCGCGAGCAGACCAAGGAGCGCGGGCATCCAGCGCAACGGCCGATGGGTTGCCAAAATGCGATGGGCATGGTGACCCCTTCGCGCGCTGATCTGTCGTCGAAGTATGCGCGCGCCTGTCCCGCCAGGTAGTTGAATCGGGAGATTTTGTACGAGATACTGCTTGTCGGCGTATTTGCCGGCCCCTTCCCGATCTCTACGGTGTGCCGACCAAAGCGTTGGTACAGGCGGTTAAGCGCAACCCGGACCGCTTTCCCGCAGACTTCATGTTTCGTTTGACGAATCAGGAGCTTGCCGGTTTGAGGTCACAATTTGTGACCTCAAACGCACCGCTTGGACGGGGCGGCCGGCGTACCGCCCCCTATGCGTTTACGGAGCAGGGGGTCGCCATGCTCTCTTCGGTGCTGAGGACCGAGCAAGCCGTACAGGTCAACGTCGAAATCATGCGGGCCTTCGTGCGCCTGCGCGAAGTGATCGGGCAGAACCACGAGCTCGCGCACAGGATCGACGCGCTGGAGTCCCGATACGACCGTCAGTTCAAGGTCGTGTTCGACGCGATCCGCGAGCTGATGGCGCCGCCGCCCGCGCCGAAGCGGCGGATCGGCTTTGTCCAGGGCGATTAGCCCGCGCCCCTACGTTCCCAGCCGCCCGCTCTCCATCAGCCAGCGCACGGTATCGCGCACCGCCTCGCGCGCCGGCCGAAAGCGCACACCCCCAGCTCGCGCGTCGTGTAGCGGCAATCGACGCCGTTGTCGCACCAGGACATGTTGTGCATGGCGGTCGAAATCCGCGTAAATCTGGCGACGTGGCGTTGGCGCGCCGGCGGCAGGTTCGCGTGCAGCGGCCAGGGGCTCGCATCGAGCGGCGCGCGCTGTCGTGCGTCTGGCGCTGTAGTGCTGTGGCTGGGGTTGGCTTTCTGCTTCGGGAAACAGTTCCACTTGACTCATGAGTAAAGTGGACTATTGTCCATTTCATGCGCCTCCCGCGTTACAGCTTGCCGCACTCATCCGTAGTGCAGCAAGAGTTCGGCCACACCGTTCAGTACCAGGTGAGGCTTCTGTTTGGCAGGTAACGCGCCCAGCGTCTTCGCATCAAGCAGCCCCGTCTGCACCGCGATCGCGAGCGCGCCGCCCGCCCTTGCCATTGCCATCTCCAATCCCGGATCGTCGCCGACCACGGCGAGTTCGCTCGCTTTCAGGCCGAGCAGCCGCGCGGCGGTCCTCAGACCCAGGGTCGAGGGTTTGCCGAGCACGAGCGCGCGCTTGCGTGTGACGCTGGTGATCGCGGCGCTGATCGCGCCCGATACGCCGAGGCTGCGTCCTTCGGTGGTGGCGAAGTAGGGGGCGTTCGAGACGGTATAGAGCTTCGCTCCTGCCCATACCGCCTTGCAGGCCGCGTCGAGGTCGTCGAAACCGAATCTCGGGTGCCAGCCGACCAGCACTGCGTCGAGACCCTCGGAGTTCTCAGGCGACACGACGACGTCGATGCCCGCCTCGCGCAAAGGCCCCCACACGCCTTCGCCGCCGAGCACCAGCACGCGGCGCAGGCGTTTCGCGACGAAGTAATCCGCCGCGACGCTCGCCGGGGTGAGCAGTTCCTCGTCGCGCAGATCGAGCCCCGCGCCGCGCAGCGACGCCGCGGTGTGGCGCGGCGTGTGCAGGGTGCCGTTGGTGTAGGCGGCGAATCGCGTGCCGCGCGCGCGCAGTTCGGCGAGCAGGCCGCTCGCGCCGGGCAGGGCGCGGTGGCCGCGCGTGGCGCGGTCGGTGAGGGCGAGGGTGCCGTCGATGTCGAACACGAAGCCGCGCACCTTGGCGAGGCGCTTCTTCATCGAGCCGTTCATCTTCGTGGGAGCCATGTCAGTGCGCCACGCGCGAGCGCAGTTCCAGTTTGAAGCCGGGTTTCTCGATCTTGATCTGCTTCACGTCGCGGCGCTTCGCGAGTTCCTCGACGAGCTTCATCACCGGGCGGGTCGAGGGGTTGTAGCCGCGCTGGCAGGGACCCGCGGCGCGCATCGCATCGACCTGCTCGGCGGGCATCACCGCGCGCAGGATCAGTTCTTCGTCGGCACTGCCCGCGCCGAAGCGGCGGCGCAGTTCGGCAAGGCCGGGCATGCCGGGCTGCGTGGCGAGTTCCTGCGCGCGCGGCAATCCCAGGATCCGTTCCTCGATCTCGGGTGCGAGCGGCACGCTCGGCTTGCCGAACAGCCCGAGCGCATAACGGATCACTTCGTCGGGCACGTTCGCGTAGCGCTTGCCGCTCGTCACGTTCATGAACGCCTGGGTGCCGACCACCTGCGAGAAGGGCGTGACCATGATCGGGTAGCCGAGTTCGGCGCGTACGCGTTCAACTTCCTCGAGCACCTCGGCGAGGCGCGCTTCCTGGCGCATTTCCTTCAGTTGCCGGCGCAGGGTGCCGAGCATCCCACCCGGCATCTGGTGGCGGAAGTAGCGCGCGTCGTAGTCGAGCGGCTGCCCGAGCGGCAGGCCCTCCGCCTGGGCGAGGGCGCGGAAATACGCGCTCATCTTCGCGAGCGCTTCCGGGTCGATTTGCGTGGCAAGACCCAACTCGCGCAGGTTGGCGAGGATGCTCTCCGCCGCCGGCTGGGCCGCGCCGTTGCCGAGCGGACCGGCGCTGGTATGCAGCGCGCTTACGCCGAGCGGCGCGGCTTCCAGATAGGAGAACTGCGCCAGGCCGATGGTGCAATGCGAATGCAGTTCGAGCGGCTTGCCGCGCAACTGCGCGCGAATCGCCGGGATGATCGTGCGCGTGCGCTCAGGGGTGAGGAGCCCCCCGGGGTCCTTGAGGTACACCGACTTGATGCAGGGTGCGGCGGCGAGTTCGCCGGCGCGCGCAGCGTAGAAGGCGTCGTCGTGCACCGGGCTGACGGTGTACACGAGCGCGCCTGTGATGTCGGTCACGCCCTCCGCGGCGATCAGTTGCGCGGCGGCGATGGTCGCCGGCATGTCGTTCATCGGGTCCATCACGTAGAAGCGGCGGATGCCGTTCTCCACCAGCAACCGGTAGGCGAGGCGCATCACCTCCTCGTGCGCGACCTCCCAGGAGATGAAGCGCATGCCGGTGGTGAGAAAGCTGAGCGGGGTGTCGGGCATCGCCGCGCGCGCGAGCCGGATGCGTTCCCAGGGATTTTCCCTGTGCCAGCGCACCGCGACAGCCATATGGGTGCTGGTGGTGAAATCGACCGAACGAAAGCCGATCCGGTCGATTACCGGCGCGATCTCCAGGATCATCGCGCTGGTGAGGCCGGTGGCGCCCCACAGGCTCTGATTGCCGTCGCGAAGCGTGGTGTCGATGAGGTCGATGTGCGGCGATGTGGACATTGCGGTCGTGCTCATCCCGAGGCGCGCAGGCGCATCAGCAGCTGACCGTATTCGACGAACTGGCCGTCGCGAACCCGCACTTCGACGACCTCACCGCGCAGTCCGGCAGGCACCGGGTTCATCAGCTTCATCACCTCGATGATGCCGATCACTGTGTCTTCATCGACGCGCGTGCCCGGACGCACGAAGGGCTCGGCGCCGGGTTTCGGCGCGAGGTAGAAATTGCCGAGCAAGGGGGCGCGGATGTCGACCAGTCCGTCGGCGGGCGCCGCAGCCGGCGCCTGTTCCGCGGATGCGGCCGCCGCCGGCGCCGCGGTCTCGGATGCGACGGGCAGCGCGCTGCCGCGGCGCAGGTTCAGCTTGATGTCGCCGATTTCCAGACGCATTTCCTCGAAATGCGAGGCGTCGAGCAGTTGCAGCAGACGCTGCACGTCATCGTGAGTGAGGCTCACGTCGGCAGGCCCTCCAATCGGCCTACTTGCGCTTCAGTCCGCCGCTCAGCGCGGCGAGGACATGGTCCATCGCGCTCGCTGCCGGCTTGGCGATCGGTTCCTGCGAACGGCTCGCCCAGACCGTCTCGGGCCTGCTTTGCAGGAGGTACAGGTTGTCGGGGAACTTGCCCGATTCGTCCATCGCCCACTCGATGTCCTGCGCCTTGCCGTAATGCTGTTCGATGCGCTTGCCGACGCGCGCGACCTCCTTCACCTGTTCGTCGCTGAGGCAGGGCACCGACTGCATCGCAGCGGGCACCTCCTCCTCGCGCACCCCTCCCGCCGGGACCGGCACGTGGCGTATCAGCTTGGGTGAGACGGTGCGCTTGGAGATGTCGAGCGTCACCTTGCTCACCACGTAGCGATCGGGCGTGACCTCGCCCGAGACCATCGCCGAGCCCAGACCCCAGGCGGCTTCGATCGCGATCACCGAGCGATCGCCCGTGGTCGGGCTGCGCGTGAACATCACGCCGGCGCAGCGCGCGTTGACCATGCGCTGCACCACCACCGCCATCGCGACATGCTCCTCGGGGAGTTTGAGGCGCCGGCGATAGCTGACCGAGGGCTCGCTGTAGAGGCTCGCCCAGCAGCGGCGCAGTTGCGTGACCACGCTGTCGGCGCCGCGCACCCATAGATAGGTGTCCTGCAGGCCGGCGAAGCTCGCCTCGTCGCTGTCCTCCGAGGTGGCGCTGGAGCGCACCGCCACCGGGGCGTCGCGCTCGCTGGCGCAGAGCGTCGCGTACGCCTTGGTCAGGGCCGCGTGTACATCCTTTGGCACCGGGGCCTTTTCGATCTGCGCACGCACCTCGGTCGCGACCTTGGTCACTGACGCGGTGTCGTTGGCCTCCAGCCGCTCGATGCGCCGGCGCAATTCGCGGCGCGGGTCAATCGCGTCGATGAATCGCGTATAGGCCTCGGTGGCGACGACGAACCCGGGCGGCACGTTGATGCCGGCGCGCGCGAGCTCGCCCAGGCTCGCGCCCTTGCCGCCGACCGTGGGTCGATCGTCAAGGCGGATCTCACGGAACCAGCGGATCATGGCAAGATCGTCACCACGCCGGTCGAGCCGTCGACGCGCAGCCGCTGTCCGGTGCGGATGCGTTTGGTGGCATGCCCCGTGCCGACCACCGCGGGCATACCGTATTCGCGCGCGACGATCGCCGCGTGCGACATGGTGCCGCCGATGTCGGACACCGCCGCCTTGATCTTGCCGAAGATCGGCGCCCAGCTTGGCGCAGTGACCGGACAGACCAGGATTTCGCCCTCGCGGATGCTCGCGATTTCGTCCACGCTCATCACCACCCGCGCGAGCCCCTCGACCACCCCTTCGGAGGCGGCGAATCCGCGCAACTCGTTGCTGTTGGCCGCCACCGGCGCGGCCCACGAGCGCAGCTGCTCGGAAGTGATGCCCCAGAGCATGTTGAGCACCGCGTCGTTAATTGCCTCGGGCACCGGGCCCAGCGCGGGCGGCGGTGCCCAGTCGAAGAGTGTCTTCAGCAGCGCTTTTCTGCGCGCGACGATCGGTCCCCAGTGCGCCTTGCCGCGCGGCGTGCTGCCCGCCGACCAGGCGAGCATCAGATCGGAGATCGCCTGGCCGACTTCGCTGTGGTGCAGGTGGAACATGTCCTCGGGGTCGTCGAAGAAGCCGTTCTTCGTCAGCAGTTGCGCGAACTCGCGCATCTTCTTGAAGAAGATCATCGTCAGCCAGTGCTCGCAGTAGAACTTGTGGTCCTCGACGAATGGAAAGACCAGTTCCGAGAGGCCCAGCATCTGGTCGAAGGCGCCGCGGTCGGCATCGGTGGTGAGGAGCGCGCGGTACTCCTTGCGGATGCGCTCGCGTTCACGCTTGAGCTTCTCGGTGGGTCGTTCGAGGCTTTCGCCCGCTTTCACCTGGCGCACGTAGCGCGGCAGCGCGGAGAAGGGAATCGCAAGATCGTCGTTCCAGCTGCGGTGGTGGTGGTAGAAGCCGTCGCCGGTGGAGACGTTGAACCAGGGGTCGCGCGCCTTCTTGAGCGCAGCGAGCCAGCGCTCACCCGGCTTGCCGCGGCGTTTCATCGACTCGAGCAGGTCGGCGGGGTCGCGGTCCTCGCGGAATTCGTCGTCGAGCTTCAGTTCTACCGCAAGGCGCGCGAGCTTCTTCAGCTCGTCGTCGGGACGGAACATCAGCACGTCAACGCCTGCGACCATGCGCGAGATGGTCTGGTCGGTGATCTCAGGGAAGGCCTTCTTGCAGAATTCAAAGAATGTCGAGTAGGCGCCGTAGCCCAGTAGCAGCATCTCCATGTGGTACTGCCACATCTTGAAGTAGCCCTGGATCGCGCGCTGATAGCTCTCCATCACGTAGTAGTTCTGCGCGATGCCGCGCCCTTCCTTGACCATCGCCTCATCGTCGTACTTGGGCAGATCGGGGACCTTGATTGCCTCCATCTCGTGGATCAGCGTCATCATCTTGTCGCGCCACTTGTCGTAGAGCTTGTTCCAGTTACCGAAGTAGTAGAAGGCGCGCTCCTGGAAATACATCAGGCGTTCCTGGATCTCCTCGGGGTCGGTCACCGGCAGGCCGCTGATGAAGACCCGGCCGTTGACGACGCGGTGATCGATTCCCTTGACGCCTGGCACGACGAATACGCGCGTGTTGAACGCGCCGAGCGCGACATAGGGCGCTTCGGCGGTGATCATGTCAAAGGCCGGCATCGGCTCGGGGAAGTGCATGCCGTTGTAGAACCAGAAGCGCTGGTCGTCCTCGGGACGAAAGCGCGTGAAGTAGGGGTACATCTCCTCCCAACCCTCGGCGCCGGGCGCGGTCTCGACCTGGGAGGGCAGCAGGAACTGCCCGTCCTTGGGCTGCTGCCGGTTCGCTACCGAAGCGATGCGTTGTATGGTCGGCGCTGCGGACGGGGTTGCGTGGGCGGGTGGCGTCGCCGACGGCCTCGGGTTCGCCACACTGCGCCCGCCGGTAAAAAAGGAATACATGTCAGTCCCATTGCCACCCGGGTGTGACGGCAACTTCGCTATGTCTTCAGACTTGCCCATCGCGTTCTCCTCCTTCTTCACAGACCTCGTACCGCGCGCCAGGCGCTCCGGCGCCGTATCCCCGATGTCTGCGCATAGTAGATCATAGAATGCCGCGCGCGTGGACGCGCACGCACCGCGCGCCTTACAATTTGCGGTGAAAATTTCACGCAGTGAAAAGATGCATAAAGGCCCGCGTTTGCCCCGATGCGCAGCTACAAGGTAAAAACCGTGCGTGCCCTGGAGCGCGGCATCGAGGTGCTGCACGTGCTGCAGACCGCGAAGGCGGCGAGTCTGCATGACCTGCATCGTTCGACGCGTCTGCCCAAGGCGACGCTCATGCGCCTGCTTCTCACACTCGAGCGCAAGGGACTCATCTGGCAGCGCATGGCGGACGGCGCCTATCTGCCCAGTCATATTCTGCACGCGCGGATGCGCCACCTGGACGATGAAACGTATTTCGTCGAGGTTGCCTCCCCGGTCCTGGAACGGATGGTGCGGCGCGTCGGCTGGCCTTCGATCCTGGCCGTGCCGCGGCTCGACTACATGGAGGTCATCGAAACGAACCGGCCGCGCTCGTATTTCCACCACATTCCTCTTGGGCCGATCGGATTTCGCGTGAATATGCTGCGCTCGGCAACCGGGAGGGCCTACCTCGCATTTTGCGGCGACACCGAGCGCGCGGCGGTGCTCGCCCGGTTGCGCGCGAGCAGCCAGCCCGGCGATATGCTCGCGCGCAATCCGGCCGGCGTGAGCCGGGTCCTCAACGAGACACGCCGGCGCGGCTACGGTGTAAGGCACGCGGACTTTGGCGGCCATTATGACAAGTCGCGGGTCGCCTCCGATGACGGACGCGATTCGATTGCACTGCCGATATACGCGTTTGGCTCCGTCATCGGCTGTGTCAATCTAACGTGGATCGTGAAGGTCGCTGCGGCGCAGCAGATCGTGCACGATCACCTCGGGACCTTGCAGGCGGCTGCGCTCGAGGTTGGCCGGGCAATGGAAGGAAACGATACGATAGCACCCGGGGTGTTGTAACACGGGTACAGGTCAGCATATGATGCGTGAGCTCTCCGCGCCGCGGTCAGGGGTGGAATGGATAGGCAGTACGGCGTGGTCGTGCAAAGGAAGGCGTTCTTGCAGGCCAAAGCCGCGGGAGTTTTCGGTTCATGTTCGTGGGTGGTATTCAACCGGCAATAGAAGAGGGAGGAAGGGGTATGCAACGCAATTGGGGTTTGAAAGCATTGGGGGTGCTTGCTCTGGCCGTCGCGTCGATCGCGCCGTCCATCGCGCAGGACGGACCGGTACGTATCGGTTACGCCATATCGCGTACCGGCCCATTCGCGCCGGGTGCGCAGATGACGCAGGAGCCGGCCTTCATTCTGTGGGCCGAACAGGTCAATGCCGCGGGCGGATTGAACGTCAAAGGCAAGAAGCGCAAGATCGAGCTGATCGGCATCGATGATCGCAGCGAGGTCGAGACGATGGTCCGCACGGTGGAGAAGTTGATGACCACCGACAAGGTCGATCTGATCCTGCCGCCCTGGGGTACGGGGATGAACTTCGCGGTGATGCCGCTGCTCGCCAAGCACGGCTATCCGGTGCTCGCACCGACCGCGACCGGACGCAAGCTGATCGAAATGAAGAATCCGTATTTCTTCCCCTTGCTGCAGCAGCCCGACCGTATCATGCGCGCGCTTGCCGACATGCTCGCCGCGCAGGGCGTGAAAACGGTGGCGGCGATCTACGTCGATGAGTTGTTTGGTCTGGAGAACATCGGCGCACTGGAAGATGCCCTGAAGGCGAAGGGCATCAAACTGGTCGAAAAGAAGAGCCATCCGCTAGACGTGAAGGACCTGTCGCCGGTCATCAATGACATAAAGAGCAAGAATCCCGATGCGTTCATCGGCCTGACCTATCCTCCCGATACCTTTCTGGTGACCGGGCAGTCGAAGCAACTGGGCTTCAATCCCAAGATCTTCTACACGGCGGTTGGTTCTGCCTTCCCGATCTATCGTGACAAGATGGGCGCGGCGACCGTCGAGGGGGTGATGGGGATCGGTTCATGGAACGCCAAGGTGAGCGCGGAGTCGAAGACCTACTTCGATGCGTACGTGAAGCGCTTCCAGAAGGAACCCGATCGCTGGGGCAGCCCGCACGCCTGGGCCGGCATGCAGATCCTGCAGCACGCGATCGAGAAAGTCGGTCTCGACCGCAAGGCGATCCGCGACTACATCGCCAATACCGAACACAACACGATGATCGGCAAGATCCGTTTTCAGAACGGCGAGAACGTGACCACACCGGGCATGGTGTTGCAGTGGCAGAAGGGCGAATTCGAGGTGGTCTGGCCGAAGGATCGCGCGACCGCGAAGCCCGTTTACCCGAAAGCCGCGTGGAAGTAGTCTGAATTCCCATGATCTGTGACAGCCCCGCGGTCGCCCGCGGGGCTGTTTTTTCTTGGAGTCGGAAACACCATGGGACTTTGGCTGGAGGTCGCCGCCGGCGGGTTGATCACGGGGGGAATTTACGCCGTGGTCGCGATGGGCCTCAATCTGCAGTACGGATTGATGCGCATCATGAACATCTCGCATGGCGAATTCCTGATGGTCGGCGCGTATTTCACCTGGTGGGCGCATACGGTGTGGCGTGTCGACCCGCTCGTCTTTCTGCCGGTGGTCGCGATCGTGCTGTTTGTGGCCGGCCTGGTGATCTATCGGCTGTGTTTTCGCCGCATTGCACGCGCCGCGGCGAGCGCGGAGGTGGTCGAGGCGCGTAGCCTGCTGATCGGCTTCGGCCTGATGTTCACGGTGCAGAACCTCGCCTACCTTGTATTTGGCGCCGATATGCGCGGCTATTCGTATCTCGCCGATCCGGTCGAAATCGCTGGCGCGCGTTTCGGGCAGAATCGCCTGCTCGTGTTTGGCTTTGCGGTGGCGGCAAGCCTCGCCTTGTTGGCCGCGCTGCGCTATACCCTGTTCGGCAAAGCAGTGCGGGCGATGATGCAATCGCCGACCGGCGCGCAGTTGGTCGGTATCGATACCGGCTTTCTCCATCCGGCGGTGTTCGGCGCGGGGATCGCGCTGGCAGGCGTGGCGGGAGCGCTGCTTTCGATGATCTACGAGATCACGCCCGGCATGGGCGAGCCCTACACGGTGACCGCGTTGATCGTCATCACGCTGGGTGGCCTGGGTAGCGCTGGAGGTTGCCTGCTCGGCGGCTTTCTGCTGGGATTGGTCGAGGCCTTTGGCATGTACTGGACCAGTGCATCGTTGAAGATGCTGCTTTCATACTCGGTCTTCATCGGCGTGTTGCTCATCCGGCCGAAGGGCTTGTTCGCGCGATGAGTCAGCACAAACTCATTTTCGGAGTGCTCGTCGGGGCGCTCGTGCTTGCACCGATGCCCTGGCTGTTGGAGGATTTTTATCTTTCCCTTGCGCTGTCGTGTCTCATGTATGCGGGACTGACGGTGAGCTGGGCGATGTTCTGCGGCAGTACCCAGTACCTGTCGATCGCGACATCGGCCTTCTTCGGTATCGGTGCCTATGTGACCGCCTGGGGCAGTGGCACGCTCCCTTATCCTCTGGCGGTCTTGCTGGGTGGCGCGATCGCGGCGGCTTTCGCCGCGCTGGTAGGTTCCGCGGTGCTCCACTTGCGCGGAGCGTACTTCGCGGTGATCACCTTCGGATTGGGCGAGCTGGTACGCCATGCGGTGACCTACTTCGAAAAGGCCTACGCGCGCACGGTCGGACGCATCATCAGTGACGCACCGGAGAACTGGGCGGTCTTTCTGATGGTGCTGTTTCTCGCGGCGGCGGCAATCGTGACGGCGGCGCTGGTGCGGCGCAGCCGTTTCGGTCTCGCGCTTGCGGCGATCGGTTCCGACGAGGGGCGCGCGCAGACACTCGGCGCCAATACGCGGCACGTGAAGACCGCCGGATTCGCGCTCTCGGCGTTTTTTGCCGGAGCGCTGGGCGCCGCGATGGCGGTGCGTTGGACCTATATCGATCCGCCCACGGTGTTCAATCCTTTCATCGGTTTTCAGACCGTGCTGATCGCGATGATCGGCGGCGCGCACACATTGCTCGGTCCGCTCGCGTCATCGGTGGTGTTTAGCCTGCTCACCGAATTTCTGCGCTTGCGCTTCCCCTATGCCTACCTGGTGATGCTCGGTGTGCTGCTGATCCTGCTGGTGCTGTACCTGCCCGGAGGACTGGCGCAATTGTGGGAAAAGTGGCGGGCGATGTGGAACGCGAGGTGGCGTGCGCGCTGGGATCTGCGCTGGAACCGCTTGCGTGCGCGCCGCGGAGCACGTCTGCCGCGGTTTTCGGCAAGGAGCGGACGTGACTGATCCGACGGTCGATTCGACGGTTCAACCGGTGCTGCGCGCCGAGGGCGTGAGCGTGCGCTTCGGCGGCCTGGTCGCCGTCGACGAGGTCTATCTGGATGTGTACCCGCGCGAGTTGGTCGGCGTGATCGGCCCCAACGGGGCGGGTAAGACTACCTTCTTTCACACCCTTTCGGGTGTGCTGGCGCCTAGCAGCGGGCGCCTGCATGTTGCGGGCGACGACCTGACCGGGCGCGGCGCCCATGTGTACGCGATGCATGGTGTGGCGCGCACCTTTCAGACGCCGCGCGTGTTTCGCGACATGAGCGCGAAGGACAACGTCCGCTTCGGCCTCGAATTCGCCGGGCGGCGGCGCAGTCACGCGCACGACGCGTTCAGCGACGCGAATTCAATCCTCGGTTTTCTCGGTCTCGCCGCCTACTCCTCGGTGCCGGCCGGAGCCTTGCCGCCCGCGCGCCAGCGCCTTCTCGA
>JAOUFA010000320.1 GCA_029858545.1 Betaproteobacteria bacterium | reverse complement strand
CTGCATCCGCCTGTACTCCGAGGAGGATCACGACCGGCGCGCCGCCTACACCGACCCGGAGCTGCTGCGCTCGTCGCTCGCCGCGGTAATTTTGCGCGCGAAGAGCCTGGGACTCGGCGAGATCGCCGACTTCCCCTTCATCGATCCGCCGTCGCCGCGTGCCATCGCCGACGGCTATGCGCTGCTCGCAGAACTCGGTGCGGTCGATGAAGCCAACGCGCTGACCGAAATCGGGCGAGAACTCGCCCGCCTGCCGCTCGATCCGCGTGTCGGCCGGATGCTGATCGCCGCGCGTGCCGAGGGCTGTCTGGATCAGTTGCTGGTGATCGCCGCGGGAGTCTCGGTGCAGGATCCGCGCGATCGTCCAATGGAGCGCGCCGCGGCGGCCGACGAGCGGCACGCGCGCTTCGCCGACGAGCGCTCGGACTTTCTCGCCTACCTGAAACTGTGGAAGTATTTCGACACCGAGATCGAGCAGACCAAATCGAACCGCAAGCTGGTGCAGAATTGCCGCGAGCAGTTCCTCTCGATCGCACGGTTGCGCGAGTGGCGCGACATCCATGCGCAGCTGCACACGACGGTGGCCGAACTCGGCTGGCGGGCATCGAGCATCGATCCGGGCAAGGCCGAGGGTTATCGCGCGATCCACCGCGCGCTGCTCGCCGGGTTGCTCGGCAACCTGGGCATGAAGGATGAAGCCGACAACGCCTATACCGGCGCGCGCGGCATCAAGTTCTGGGTGCATCCGGGTTCCTGGACCAAGAAGCCCGGCAAGTGGATCATCGCCGCCGAACTGGTCGAGACCACGCGCCTTTACGCGCGCACGGTGGCGAGCATCGAAGCGCAGTGGATCGAGGAGCTCGGCGCGCACCTGCTCAAACGGCATCGCGAACATCCGCACTGGGAGAAGACGCGCGCGCAGGTGGTGGCGATCGAACGCGGCACGCTCTATGGCCTGCCGGTGTACGTCAACCGGCGCGTGCACTTCGGTCCGCTCGATCCGAAGCTTGCGCGCGAGATCTTCATTCGCTCGGCACTGGTCGAGGGGGAATTCGACACGCGCGCGCCGTTCTTCGCGCACAATCGGCGCCAGGTCGCCGAGGTCGAGCGCCTGGAGCACAAGTCGCGCCGCCCCGACATCCTGGTCGACGACGAACTGATCTATGCGTTCTACGACGCGCGCGTTCCCGAGGGTATCCACAACGGCGCCGACTTCGAGAAATGGCGCAAGGAGTCCGAGCGCGCGGACGCGAAGCTGCTTTTTTTCGCGCGCGAGGAACTCATGCGCCACGAGGCGGCCGGGATCACGACGGAGAATTTTCCGCCCGCGCTGCAGATCGGCCCGAACCGCTTCGCGCTGGAGTATCAATTCGAGCCCGGCACGCCGCGTGACGGCGTGACGCTGACGGTGCCGGTGGCGCTGCTCAACCAGGTGCCGGCGGCGCGTTGCGAGTGGCTGGTGCCGGGGTTGCTGAAGGAGAAGGTTCGCGCACTGACCAAGGCGATGCCGCAGCGCCTGCGCCACAAGCTCGGGCCGCTGGACGAGTTCGCCGAGGACTTCTTGCGGGCGCAGCCTGCCGCGGACACGCCGCTCAGCGCGGCGCTCGTGCGCCATATCCGCGCCGAGCTCAATGTGGAGGTTCCCTCCGACGCGTTTCGGCCGGACTCGGCGCCGGCGCACCTGCATATGAATTTTCGCGTCGTCGACGAGCATGGCAGGCAGCTCGCGATGGGACGCAATCTGGCCGACCTGAAGCGCGAGCTGGCGGGGGCGACCGAAGCGGTGCTGCGCGAGGAAGCACCCGTCGCCGAGGGCGAGCGCCATACGCAATGGAGCTTCGGCGATCTCGATGAAGTGATGGAGGTGAAGCGCGGCGCACAGACGCTGGTGGGCTATCCGGCGCTGGTCGACGCAGGCGACGCGGTCACCTTGCAGGTGTTGGATTCACCCGAAAAGGCACGCGAAATTCATCGCGCCGGGGTGCTCCGGCTGCTTGCGATCGCCTTTCGCGAGCGCGTGCGCGATATCGAGAAAGCGCTCTCTAGGGATCTCGCTTTGGCGCCGATCAAGGAGGACATCGTCGCCGCCGCGCTCGAACGAAGCTGCCTCGCGGACTCGCTGCCGATGCGGCAGGCTGATTTTGCGCGCTGCCTGGAGCAAGGGCGCGGCCGCTTCGTGCTGGTCGCGCAGGAAATTCAGCGCACGGCTGGCGTGATTCTCGCGGCACACGCCGAGTTGCAGAAGAAGCTCGCCGCGGCGAAGAATTTTGCGCAGGCCTGCGACGATATCCGCCAGCAACTCGGGCGGCTGCTCGCCCCGCAATGGATCGCGCGTACTCCGTGGGAGCGGGTACAGCACTTACCCCGCTATTTGAAGGCGGTCGCGCTGCGTCTTGAAAAGCTTCGCGTCGATCCGTCGCGCGATGCACGCGCGATGGCGGACCTCGCGCCGCTTCTCGCGGCCTGGCAGCGCGAGTACGTGGCGCGCGCGAGGCTGGGTACGTTGCCTCGGGATTTGGAGCAATTCGGCTGGCTGCTCGAAGAACTGCGCGTGTCGCTGTTCGCGCAGGAACTGAGGACACCGGTACCGGTTTCGGCAAAACGGTTGGCGAAACTGTGGCAAAGTATGCGATCGTGATGGCGTGTCGGGAGAAGGCGTGTCTGGAATGAGTATCCGGGATGAGTGTCCTGAATGAGGGCGACGGGTCGATGAGGGGCATTGCGTCGTCGCTCGGATTCGCGCTCGGTAACGTTCTGCATCCGAGGATGCTGTGGCTGATGGCCTGGCCGGTGCTGGCCGCGCTCGCCCTGTGGGGCGCAGTCGCGTTCGTGTTCTGGGCGCAGTTCGTGTTGTGGCTGGCCGAAGTGATGCGTGGCTGGATCGCTCAGGCGGGCTTCTTCGCGTCCTGGGATCTTCGCGATGTCGCACTGTTCGCGGCGAAAGCGGTGGTGCTGCTGTCGTTCGTGCCGCTCGTGCAGCTGACCGCACTGCTGCTGTTGAGCGCCGCGGGAATGTCGGCGATCGTCGGGCATGTCGCGGCGCGTCGCTATCCGGCGCTCGCGCGGCGGCACGGGGGCAGTCTCGCCGGCGGAGTCTGGAACACGCTGGTCGCGCTTGCGGGTATGTCGGTGCTTGGACTGCTGTCGCTGCCGCTGTGGCTGTTCGCGCCGTTGTGGCCGCTGATTCCGCTTGCGATCATGGGCTGGGTCAATCAGCGCGTGCTGCGCTATGACGCGCTGGCCGAGCACGCCTCCGCAGCCGAGGCGCGCGCGATCGTGCGCCGCGAGCGGGGTGCGTTGTACGCGATGGGAGTAGTTCTTGCGCTGCTCGCCTATGTGCCGCTGCTCGGCTTCTTCGCCCCGGTGGTTTGTGGTCTGGCGATGAGCGATTTTCTCCTCGCGCGGCTGCATGCGCTGCGCGCGCCGGCCGTTACGGTCGCGGGCGATCCGTCATGAAAGCGGCGATCGGTGCGCTGGTGATCGGCGATGAGATTCTGGTCGGCAAACGCCAGGATCGGCACATGAGCTTCCTCATCGGCGCGCTGGCGCGACGCGGGCTGCGGCTTGATTATTGCGAGATCCTCGGCGATGACCCGCAACGCATCGTCGCGACGCTCCGGCGCAGCTTTTCCGCGGGCGATATCGTATTCAGTTTCGGCGGGATTGGCGCCACGCCCGACGATCACACGCGCCAGTGCGCCGCCGAGGCACTTGGTGTGGCGATCCGCTTGCACCCGGAGGCCGAGCGCGAGATCCGCGCGCGTTTTTCTGGCTTCGAGGCGACCCCGAGCCGGCTCGCGATGGGGGAGTTTCCCGATGGCGCGGTGATCATCCCCAACCCGGTGAATCGGATCGCCGGATTTTCCGTGCGAGATCACCACTTTGTTCCAGGTTTCCCGCAAATGGCGCAACCGATGGTCGAGTGGGTGCTCGATACGAAATACCGCCATCTCTTCGATCGCGATCGCTGGGCCGAGGCCTCGATCCGGGTGTTCGAAGCGGGCGAGAGCCAGCTGGTCGGTGTGATGGAGGCGGTCGAGGCGCGCTACGACGGGGTCAAGGTATTCAGTCTGCCCTCGATGGGAGCGGACGGGGCGCGCCGTTACGTGGAACTCGGGGTGCGGGGAGTCCCCGCCCAGGTTGCACCAGCGATGTCTGCACTGGCGGACGGGGTCCGCGACCTGGGGTTTCCGTTTGTCGCGGCGGATAAACAAGGCCCCGCTTGACGGCGGGGCCTGGTGCAGGGTGATGCGGACGCCCGCTTAGGCGGGCTTTCTTGCCTTGGTGAAGCTCTTCGCCGTCTCGGTGGCCGAGACGACATTCGCTTCGGCAATCTCGGTCGCCTGCTTGGCGACCTTGTTGAAGCTGTCGTAGCCGGAGTTGATCGCCGAGAGCATCGATTTCATCGCGGCGACGGCGACGTCGGAACCCGCCGGGGCATTTTTCGAGACCTTGTCGAGGGTCGAAGCGAGGGTTTCGTTCAATTCGGCGGTGCGCTT
>JAOUFA010000319.1 GCA_029858545.1 Betaproteobacteria bacterium | reverse complement strand
GCCCCGTTCTGGGATAATTCGCTTCCCCTTTTGCCTGGATCTCGATGAAACTCGCCACTCTCCGGGACGGAACCCGCGACGGAACCCTGCTCGTCGTCTCGCGCGACTTGAGAATCGCTCACAAGGCCGATCACATCGCGCCGACCCTTCAGGCGGCGCTCGACGACTGGGCCTATGCCGCGCCGCAGCTCGAGCAGCTGTTCACCGATCTGATCGCCGTGCCGCCCAAGCGCGCCTTCGAACTCGAGGTCGCGCAACTGATGGCGCCGCTGCCGCGCGCCTACCAGTTCGCCGACGCCTCGAGCTACCTGATCCACGCCGAACTGATCTGCCGTTCGCGCGGCGAGACGATGCCCGACGGTTACAAGAAGGATCCGCTGATGTACCAGGGCTGCTCGGCGCCGTTTCTCGGGCCGCGCGAGGACATCGTCGCCGCGAGCGAGGACTTCGGCATCGATCTCGAGATGGAACTCGCCGCGATCACCGGCGATGTGCCGATGGGCATCGAGCGCGACAAGGCCGCCGACCAGATTCGTCTCTTCATGCTCCTCAACGACGTCAGCCTGCGCGGCCTGACCGGCGCCGAACTCGCGAAACGCTTCGGTTTCTTGCACTCCAAACCGCCCTCGTCGTTCGCCCCGGTCGCGGTGACGCCCGACGAATTCACCGGTGCCTGGGACGGCCGGCGGCTGCACGGGACGGTGCGCGCCTGGGTCAACGGCGAGCTGCTCGGCGAGCCCGACGCGGGCGAGGATATGCAATTCGATTTTCCGCGCCTGATCGCCCACGCGGCGAAGACGCGGCCGCTGCCGGCGGGCAGCGTGATCGGCGGCGGCACCGTCTCCAACCGCGACCGCGCGAAGGGCGCGGGCTGTCTGTTCGAGCGCCGCGCCGAGGAAATCATCGCCGGCGGCGAGGCGAAGACGCCGTTCCTCAAGTTCGGCGACACGGTAAGGATCGAGATGTTCGACGACACCGGGCGCTCGATCTTCGGTGCGATCGAACAACGCGTCGCGCAGACTCCGGCAAAAGGCGCGCCGGCCCCCGCGCCGGAGGCCGGGGCCGGCGCCACCCCCGACGCGGCCGCTTCATGACCCGCCTGCTCTGAACCGGAACACCGATGAACCTGAATCCCGCGAACTACTCGAACCGCGGCGTGCTGGCTCTGGTCGCGCTCGCCTGTGCCGGGCTGCTCGGCAGCGGCTACTTCCTGCAGTATTTCCAGGGCCAGGATCCGTGCCCGCTGTGTCACGTGCAGCGCGGCTTCTATTACGCCGTGATGCTGGTCTGCCTCGTCGGCGCGGTGCACGGCCCGCGCGGGCGCTGGGCCGCGGCCTACGCGGGCGCGGCGTTTGTCTTCGCCGCCGCAGGCGCGGCGACCGCCACGCGCCAGGTGTGGCTCCAGCACCTGCCGCCCGAACTCGTGCCGGCCTGCGGTCCGGACATATTCTTCATGTTCGACAATTTTCCGCTGCGGCGCACGCTCGAGAAACTGTTCGCCGGCTCGGGACAGTGCGCCGAAGTGAAATGGCGTTTTCTCGGGCTGTCGATCGCCGAATGGTCGCTCGCCTGGTTCGTGTTCTTCTGCGTCGTGGCGCTGTGGCTTGCCTGGCGCTCGCTGCGGGCGCGCCGCGGTCCGGGAGCATAGACCGACCGCCCAAGTCCCGCCCACTGCGACGCGGGTTTGGGTAAACTAGGGCGCCAGGGGTGCGAACCGCCGCAAAGAACAAGACCACCCGGTCGCATCCCCGCTGAACGACTTATCGAGCGCAACTTCCTCCGCCATGTTGAGCGACCAGACCAATCGCACGTTCGTATGCAGCGTCGTGTTCGTCGATCTGGTCGGCTACTCGAAGCGTTCGGTCTCCGAACAACTCGCGATCAAGGACCGCTTCACGGCGTTGCTCGGCGACGCGCTGAAGGATATCTCGGTCAACGACCGGATCGTGCTCGACACCGGCGACGGCGCGGCGATGAGCTTTCTCGGCGACCCCGAGGATGCGCTGTTTGTCGGCATGAGTCTGCGCGACTTCCTCAAGCCCGGCGCGGCGGGCGAGCCGCGGCTCGCCGCGGCGCTCCCGGACGCGGACCCCGGCGGCATGCGCATCGGCATCAACCTCGGTCCGGTGAAGCTCGTCAAGGACATCAACGGCCATCCCAACATCGTCGGCGACGGCATCAACGTCGCGCAGCGCATCATGAGCTTCGCGCAGCCCGGCCAGGTGCTGGTGTCGCGCTCGTACTACGACGTCGTGTCGTGCATGTCGGAGGAATACCGCAGGCTCTTTTCCTACGACGGCTCGCGCACCGACAAGCACGTACGCGAGCATGAAGTCTACGTGGTGGGCGAATCGGAAAGCGCCTTCACGCGGGCCCGCGCGGGCATGGAGCGCCGTGCCACCGCAAGCGGCCCCAAACCGGTTTACCGGCAGCACGCGGACGAAGGCGCGAGCCGCCGCGGCGTCTCCACGGCGCGGCTCGCCCGGGCAGCCGGCGCGTTCCTGCGGGACCGTCGCAAGGTGACGATCGCGGGCGCCGCGCTCGGCGCGATCGTGCTGCTGCTCGCCGGCCTGCTGGTGGCGAGAAAGCCCGCCGCGCCCCCGGCCGCACCGGACGTGACGCAGGCGGGCACGCTCGCCGCCGCGCAGGAACCGGCGCACGACGCGAAGACCGGGCAGCAGGCCCCGGGCGCGGCATCGCACGATGCCGCGGCGAAGAAGGATCCGCCGCGGCCGCCGATCCCGCCCGGCGTTGTCCAGCTCGCGATCAAACCCTGGGGGGAGGTCTATCTCAACGGTACCTCGCGCGGCGTGAGTCCGCCGATCAAGACGCTCAGGCTCGCCCCCGGCAAGTACCGGGTCGAGATCCGCAACAGCAATCTCGCGCCCTACGTCGGCGCGCTCGAGGTCAAATCGCGCGAGGAAATCACCCTGCGCCACACTTTCAAATAGGCGATGCAAAGGCCGCCATCGACCCGCTCGACCGCGTGGCAGGCTGGCGCCGCGGCGGCGTTTGCGCTCGCGATGACAGCCTGCGCCCCGCTCGGGCAACCGCCGCCGGGCAGCGCGGCCGCGCCGCCGGTGGCGGTCGGCGAGCCGCAGTTGCGCGAGCGCGCCAAGGAAAACCTCGATCTCGGGCTTCGTCAGTACGAGCGCGGCGAGTACCGCGACGCCGAGACCAGCCTCGCCGCGTCGCTCGACCACGGTTTGCTCTCGGCGGGCGAACAGTCCGCGGCGCGCAAATACCTCGCCTTCATATTCTGTGTGTCGGAGCGCGAGGCGCGGTGCCGGGACGAATTCCGCAAGGCGCTGGAAATCGATCCGGCCTTCAATCTCGGCACCGCCGAAATCGGCCATCCGGTCTGGGGGCCGATCTACCGCAACGTGCGCGAGCAATTGGCCAGCGCGGCGGCACCCGCCGCGCAAAGCGCGGCGCAGCCCGCGCCCAAACCCGCCGCGCCCATGACCCCCGCCGGTCGGCTGCTTGCCGACGGGCTGGCGAAGTACGACGCGGGCGAATTCGCCGCGGCGTTCAAGCTGCTGCAGGGAGCGCTCAAGGAAGGACTGGCGGAGAAGCCCGATCGCATCCGGGCACACAAGCATGCGGCCTTCTCGCTGTGCCTGCTGCGCCGGTACGCCTCGTGCCGCGGCGAATTCATGAAGATCTTCGCGATCGATCCCGAATTCGATCTCGCTCCCGCCGAGGCCAGCCATCCGTCGTGGACGAAGACCTTCGCGGCGGCGAAACGGCGCGCCGCGGCGGCAAGGCCCGCGTCGCGCAGCCGCTAGCTCCCCCGACCATGGCCGACGCAAATCCGTCAACGCTGGGCCGCTACCGGATCCTCGACATCATCGGCCGGGGCGCGATGGGGATCGTCTACAAGGCGGTCGATCCGGCGATCGACCGCGTGGTCGCGATCAAGACCATCAACCTGTCGCTCAGCAAGGAGGACCTGGAGGAATACGAGGCGCGCTTCGAGCAGGAGGTCAGGGCCGCGGGGCGCTTCAGCCATCCGAACATCGTCACCATCTTCGATGTCGGCCGCACCGATCAGGTCGCCTACATGGCGATGGAGTTCCTCAACGGCCGCGAACTGAAGGATCTGCTCGCCTCGGGCGAGCGTCCCGATGTCGAGATGACCGTCGAGCTGATGCTGCAGGTCGCCGACGGCCTCGCCTTCGCGCACGAGCACGACATCGTGCACCGCGACATCAAGCCCTCGAACATCATGGTGATCAACCTGCCGAGCGGCGTGCTCGCCAAGGTCACCGACTTCGGCATCGCGCGCATGCCGTCTTCCGCGGTGAAGACGCAGACCGGCGTGGTGCTCGGCTCGCCGCGCTACATGTCGCCCGAGCAGGTGGTCGGCAAGAAGCTCGATCACCGCTCGGACATCTTCTCGCTCGGCGTGGTGCTGTACGAGACGCTCACCGGACGCGCGCCGTTTGACGGCGACAACCTCACCGCGATCATGTACGCCACGGTGAACCAGCATCCCGAGCCCCCGTCGATGTTCAACCCCGCGACGCCCAAGATGCTCGATCTGATCATCCTCAAGGCGCTCGCCAAGTCG
>JAOUFA010000020.1 GCA_029858545.1 Betaproteobacteria bacterium | reverse complement strand
GAACCAGCGGTCGAGGGTCGGTCGCACGATCGGCTCCATTCCCTGGCTGCGCGCGGCGCGGATGCGTCCGGCCCACATTTCGGCCGCCTCGGCGGGGTAGCGGCTGGTGGTGTCGGCGAGCGTCAGGCTTGCGAACATTCCGGGAAAGCGGAGCGCGAAAGTCTGGCCGATCATGCCGCCCATCGACAGTCCGACGAAATGCGTGCGCGCGATGCCCAGATGAGCGAACAGTCCGTGCAGGTCGTCGGCCAGTCCCTTCAGCGTATACGAACCGGCCGGCGCGGAGCTCTGGCCGTGGCCGCGCGTATCGAGCGCGAGCACCCGGTAGCGATCCTTGAACGCCGCGATCTGATCGTCCCACATGCGCACGTTGCACGCGAGCGAATGGCTGAGCGTGAGCCAGGGCGCGCCTTCCGGACCGTGCACTTCGTAGTAGGTTTCACCGTCGTTGATGGGGGCCTTCATCGGGTTCTCCTTGGTTTCGGTTCGAATTCGATCGGGAAGCGATCAGGTGCGCGCGACGATGAGCGGGATCCGCATCTCGTCCATGCTCGTGCCGCCGTGGTTGCCGATGTGCAGGTGACGCGATTCGCCGGGCAGCCAGTCCTTGATCGTGTGGCGTTCGCGCATCACGAGCGACACGTCGCCGATGCGCTCGGCGAAACGGGGATGCGGCGTGCCGCCGCCGAACCACCCCTCGTCGACCAGTTCGCGGCTCGCACGCACTTCGGCGCGATCGCCCAGCCAGTCGCGCGCGCGCGCGATGAATTCGGCGGTGCGGCCCGGTTGCACATGACAGTAGGCGATGCGTCGCTCGCCGCAGAGCGGAAAGCGCAGCATTGCCGAAAGACCCGGCGCATCCTCGAGTAGCAGCAGGTCCCCGGGCGGGCTGTCGATGAAACCGTGATCGGCGGTGACCACCACCATGGTGTCGCTGCCCGCCAGACGCGCGAGCAGGCGGCCGAAGGCCGCGTCGAATGAGGCGAACGCGGACGCGGTCTCCCGGCTCGCCACGCCGTGGCGGTGCGAGAGCCGGTCGTAGTCGGGCCAGTAGGTGTAGACGTACTTGCGCCCGGGACCCGACTTCACCGCCGCTTCGGTTTGCGTCACCAGTTCGGCCAGCGTGTCGTAAGCGAAGCGACGCGCGTTTCCGCAGTGGTACCGGTTGTACTCGGAATCGATGATCGAGCGGTGCGACACGACGAAGGAGGGCACCGCGAGGAGATCGACGAGCGGCGGCGCGGAATAGACCTGCGCGGGCCGCACGCCGCGCAGCGCAAGCGGGCGTTCGTCGCCGCGGCTGAGGAACGGAAGCGTCGCGGCAACGCAGCCCGCCGCGCCGAAGTAGCCGTACCAGCCGGTCAGACCATGTTCGAAAGGCGTGTAGCCGGTATACGAGGTGGTGATCGCGCTCGCGGTGGTCGATGGAAAGACTGAGCTGATCGCGCCGCGGCGGCGGCGCTCGAGTTCGCTTCCCGCGCCGTGCGCGCGCAGCCAGTTGTCCCCCAGACCATCGACGATGACGAACACCAGATTGCGCGCGGTGCGCAATTCATCGGGCGCGAGCAGGGCGAGCGTGGGGTGGCGCGCGGGCGCGCCACAGGCTTGCGCGATCGACGCAACGAGGTTGACAAACCCCGCTCCGGAATAGTCTGGTGTTACGGTCGGCAACGACATCGAGCGCGCATCCTACCCGCATCCCGGCGTGGGGTGGCGTGCTAGAATTATTGCTCAACACCCTCAGAGGATCCCACCATGCGGATCGAAGTCCACGTCCACGCCGATATTCCCATCCTGGAAGGTGTTTCGCGCAAGCAAATCGAGCATTCGCTGGCCCCCTGGCTGGAATATCTCGACGCCGAGGCGATCGCCGACGTCAAGAGCCTGGAACCGAGCGAGCCCGGACTGCGTTACGACGACAAGGAGCTGTTGCTCACCATTTGCTGGACCGGCGAGATCGGGCGCAGTTTTCACAAGGCGCTCGAACTGACGCTCGACAATCTGGGACCCTATTGCCACGAGGCGGTCGAGGTCGATGTCACGATGTATCACGAGAACGGCGAGCAGGAGGCGCAGCTGCTGTTCGTCGGGCCGACCGCGCAGGCGATCCACGAGGCGCAGCGGCGCTGCATGCTCGAGGACGTGACGATGCTGCTCGGGCGCCAGTTCGACAAGGACCGGGTGTCGGAAGTGACCACGCTGGTGAACGACCTGTTCGACCGCGACTGGAAGGACAAGCAGTCGCAGCCTCCCAAACCCGAACGCGCGTTCGAGACGTATAGCAGGCCAAGCAGAAAAAATCTGCACTGAAGGATGGGGGCAGGGCGCGCGGGCCCCTTCCTGGAGACCCGAGGAGCCTTCCCGCGCCCTCCAAACCGTTGTACTCGCTAAGGCAGCAAGGCACCGCTAGCGCGATACGAGACGATGTCAGCTCCCAAATACCCCGGCTTTGACACCCTCGCGCTGCACGCGGGCCAGTCGCCCGACGCGGCGACGGGCAGCCGCGCGGTGCCGATCTACGCCACCACTTCCTACGTGTTTCGCGACGGCGAACACGCCGCGTCGCTCTTCAACATGGAGCGCGCGGGGCATGTCTATTCGCGCATCTCGAACCCGACGGTCGCGGTGTTCGAGGAGCGCGTCGCGGCGCTCGAAGGCGGCGTCGGGGCGATTGCCACCGCCTCGGGGCAGGCGGCGCTGCATCTGGCGGTCGCGACGCTGCTCGACGCGGGCGGGCACCTCGTCGCCTCGAGGTCGCTGTACGGCGGTTCGCACAACCTGCTCGGCTATACGCTGAAGCGTTTCGGCATCGACACGACGTTCGTCGACGCGCGCGATCCGGCGAACGTGCGCCGCGCGATCAGGGAGAATACGCGGCTGGTCTTCGGCGAGACGCTCGGCAATCCCGGGCTCGACGTGCTCGATATCCCGGCGGTGTCGAAGATCGCCCACGACGCGGGATTGCCGCTGCTGGTCGACGCGACCTTCACCACGCCTTATCTGATGAAGCCGTTCGAATGGGGCGCCGACCTGCTGTACCACTCGGCGACCAAGTTCCTCGGCGGTCACGGCGTGGCGATCGGCGGCGTGCTGGTCGACTCGGGCCGTTTCGACTGGGAGAAAAGCGGCAAGTTTCCTCAGCTCACCGCGCCCTACCAGGGTTTCCACGGCATGGACTTCGCGGAGGAGTCGGGCACGCGGGCATTCCTTCTGCGCGCGCGGCGCGAGGGCCTGCGCGACTTCGGTGCGTGCATGGCGCCGATGACCGCGTTCCAGCTCCTGCAGGGGATCGAGACGCTGCACCTTCGCATGCCGCGCCATGTCGAGAGTGCGCGAAAGGTCGTGGCCTTCCTCGCCGCGCACGCGGCGGTCGAGTCGGTGGGTTATCCGGAGCTCGCTTCGCACCCGGACCACGAACTCGCGAAGCAGCTCCTGCCGCGCGGCTGCGGCGCGGTGTTCTCGTTCAGCGTGAAGGGCGGGCGCGCCGCGGGCAAGGCCTTCATCGAGGCGCTGCGCCTGTTCTCGCATCTGGCCAATGTCGGCGATGCGAAGTCGCTCGTCATTCATCCGGCGAGCACCACGCACTACCGCATGTCGGACGAGGATCTCGAGAAGGCGGGCATCGGCGCGGGCACGGTGCGCCTGTCGATCGGGCTGGAGGACGCGGCCGATCTCATCGACGACCTCGAACGCGCGCTGAAGGCGGCGCAGCGGGCCGGGAAATAGCCGTGGACTGGACGGTCGACGGCAAGCGGAGCTTCGCCTACACCGCGGCGCACGCCATCGATTTGGCCCGGCCCACGGTGGTGTTCGTGCATGGCGCGGGCCTGGAGCATTCGCTGTTCGGCCTGCAGAGCCGCTACTTCGGCTATCACGGCAGGAACGTGCTGGCGGTCGATCTGCCGGGACGCGGCCGCTCGGCGGGGGCGCCGCTCGCGTCGATCGAAGCGATCGCCGGCTGGCTGATGCGACTGCTCGATGCGGCGGGGATCGAACGCGCGGCCATCGTCGGCCACTCGATGGGCGCGCTCGCGGCGCTCGAATGCGCGGCGCGCCACGCGGCGCGTGTCGAGAGGATCGCGCTGCTCGGCACCGGCTTTCCGATGAAGGTGTCGGAGGATTTTCTGGCGGCGGCGAAAGCGAACCGGCAATCCGCCTACGACATGGAGACGATCTGGAGCCACGCGCCGCAGGCGGCGCTCGGCGCGAATCCCAATCCCGGCATGTGGATGCACGGCGACGCGCTGGCGATCCTGTCGAAGCTCGCGCCGGGCGTGCTGTACACCGACTTGAAGGCCTGCGACGACTACGCCGCGGGCTTCGAATGCGCGGCGAAGGTGAAATGCCCGGCGCTGTTCATCCTCGGACGGCGCGACCAGATGACCACGGTGAAGAGCGGGCGTTCGCTCGCCGCGGCGGTCGAGGGATCGAGGACCGTGGAACTGGGCGCGGCGGGCCATCTGGTGATGACCGAGGCGCCCGATGACGTTCTCGATGCGTTGATCGGATTTCTGGGCTAGAAGGCCGGCACGACGCCGGAACGCGGCCCCGCGAGGTCATTTGCCGCGCCGCGCATCGTGCAGACAGTCGGCGACGGTCTTCAGTACCTGGACGATATGCCAGAAATCGTCGTCGGCCAGCGCGACCGGATCGTCGTCGCTTTCCTCCATCAAGGCGTCGATCACGTACTGCATCACCGCGGGCTCCGATGCCGTTCCCGCGGGCAGGCTCAGCGGCATCCGCGTGCGGCCCGCGGCGCGCAGTTCGTTGACGAACGCGGAATTGTTCTTCCAGGCCAGGTCGATCTTGGCGGGCGTGATGCGGGCGAACTTGTAACCGCTGCGGCGGAACGCCTCGACGACCACGAAATGGACGTAGAGGGCGAGTCCCAGTGCCTCGGTCGGCAGGTCCGAGGCAAACCCGAGCACGAAGCCGGTCAGCTCCTCCTGCTCCTTGCCGCACAGAGCCTGCCGTTTGCGGATTTCGGAGTTCGAGAACGCACCCACCGCGCGCCAGGTGTCTTCCATCTGCTGGGAGGTGATGAGGGCGGTCATCGCGAGCGGGCGGGTGCGATGCCCGCAGCTGGCCGCGGCTCAGGAGAACGATCCGTCGAGCACACTTGCGAAGAGTTCCCTGTCAATGTTTCCGCCGGAAAGGGTCACCGCAATCTTGCGCCCGGCATGGCGGTGTTTCTCCTGCATTGCTGCCGCCAGTGCGGCGGCGCCGGCGCCTTCGCTGACGTTGTGAGTGCATTCGAAAATGCTGCGCATCGCCTGCGCGACCTCGCTGTCGGTGACTTCGACGATGCGGTCGACGCCTTGCCAGATGACCTCGAGCGCCTCGTGATGGGGCGAACGGCAGGCCAGGCCGTCGGCAAGGCGGGTCGATACGGGGGAGTCGACGGGTCGCCTTGTTGCGAAAGATTCTGCGTAGGCGCGCGCATGGGACGACACGACCCCGACCACTTCGGTCTTCGCGCCAAGCGCATTCCTCGCGGCAATCATCGCCGAGATGCCGGAGCCCAGGCCGATGGCGACGTAGACGGTCTGAAGGTCGGGAACCCCCCGAAGCAACTCGACGCAATAGGTCGCCACCCCCGCTACCAGAAGGCGATGGTAGGACGGAACCATGTGCAGGGATTTCTCCCGCGCGAGCATCTCCGCGTGCTCCTTCGATGCCTGGAAGTCGTCCCCATGCTCGATGAGCTCGACCCCCAGGGCGCGCATTGCCGCATTCTTTTCCTCGCTGTTGCGGCGGGGCACGACGATCAATGCCGGGATTGCGTAACGCCGCGCCGCGAGACCGACCGACTGCCCGTGATTGCCGCGCGTGGCGGAAATCACGCCGCGCAATAGCTTCTTCTCGGCCGCCAGCGCCGCGAAGTAGACCAGTCCCCCGCGCACCTTGAACGCGCCGACCGAGGTGTGGTTTTCATGCTTGACCCAGATTTCACACCCCAGCCTCTCGCATAGCAGCGGCCAGCAATATTGAGGGGTCGCTGGCATTGCCGCGTAGACAATGCCCGCGGCTTGTTCGATTTCGTCCAGTGTCGGAAGCATGGGAGCCATCGGTCCTGCCGTGTCGTCGGGCGGCGCGCCTCGGTGTAAGTATGCGCAAACAGCATGAGTATGCGCGAACGAATCGCGCCCCCGGATCGGCGCAGCGACGCGACGGCGAACCGGCCCCCCGATATTAAACGCTTGCGACGGCGCACAAGGCGGTTCGCCACCGGTATATTCGAACCTGGCGTCTGACGAGGAATCGAGGCTGACCCCATGCTCGGCGCACTGACCCTGCTTCTCGTCTACCAGTTGATCGGCGAAGTGATCGTACTCGCCGCGGGCCTGCCGGTTCCCGGGCCGGTGGTGGGAATGGCGCTGCTTTTCGCGACGCTCGCGGTGCGCGGCGAGGCGCCGGCCTGGCTGCGTGAGGCCTGCCAGCAGCTCCTCGCCCAGTTGTCGCTGCTCTTCGTTCCGGCGGGAGTCGGCGTGATGCTGCATTTCAAGCGCCTGGGCGCGGAGTGGTTTCCGATCGCTCTGGCGCTGGTCGCGAGCACGGTGATCGCGATCGGCGTGACGGCGCTGGTGATGCAATGGCTGCGCCGGCTGATCGGCAGGGACGGCCCATGAGCGGGCGCTTCGGCGAGATCTGGGTCTATCTCGCGACCTCGCCGCTGCTGGGGCTCACGGCGACCTTGCTCGCCTACCAGGCCGCCTTCTGGGTCTACCGGCGCGCGGGAATGAACCCGCTCGCCAATCCGGTGGCGCTCGCGGTGGCGATGCTCGTCGCGTTGCTCTGGTTTACCGACACGTCCTATCGCAGCTACTTCGACGGCGCGCAGTTCGTGCATTTTCTGCTGGGGCCCGCGACGGTGGCGCTCGCGGTGCCGCTCTATGCCAACCTCGAAACGCTGAAGAGGAATCTCGTGCCGCTCGCCGGCGCGCTTGTCGCGGGGTCGGTGACCGCGGTGGTATCCGCGCTCGTCATCGGCTGGGTCGCGGGCGCGAGCCGCGAGACGCTGCTTTCGCTCGCGCCCAAGTCGGTGACCACGCCGATCGCGATGGGTATCGCCGAGAAGCTCGGCGGCCTGCCTTCGCTCACGGCGGTGCTCGTGGTGAGCACCGGGATTCTCGGCGCGGTGCTCGCGCGCGGCACGCTCAACCTGCTGCGCATCGAGGATCACGCGGTGCGCGGCTTCGCCGTCGGGCTTGCGGCGCACGGCATCGGCACCGCGCGCGCGTTCCAGGTGTCGGAAACGATGGGCGCCTTCGCAGGACTCGCGATGGGATTGAACGGCCTGACGACCGCATTTCTGTTCCCGGTGGCCGTCAGGCTGTGGGGTTAGCACCTGCCCGGGGGGCGCGCACGACCGGGCGGCCGCGCGACCAAGCCGGCCATCTGCAGGCGTTCGGGCGATCCGGATCAAGATTTACCGATCGGTTTCCGCGCGAGAATCGCTTCGATTCTCGCGAAGAGTCGTCCTCCCTCGAACCGCGCGATGACCCAGCCGAGCGCCACGCCCGCCGCGTCGGCGAGCATGTCGAGTTCCTCGTAGCTGCGGTAACCGGTCGCGCGCTGCGCGAATTCGATCGCGATGCCCAGCGCGACGAAGCCGATCGCGTAGCCCGCGCGCGCGCGGCCCGAACGATAGATCTGGCAGAACCACCACATCGCCGCGCCGTAGGCGACGGCATGTCCCAGCTTGTCGCCTTGCGGCAGATCGATTTGCGGCGGACGCGGCGCGAGCGAGAGCCCGACGATCGCGAGCAGCAGCAGCCAGCCGAGCGCAAGCCAAGTCGCCCGCCAGCGGAGCGCCGGAGATCGATCCATGCGCTCGAGTCTACTCAAAACAAGGTCATCTGCCCGCCCGCGAGCGGCGGCTGGAAGCGCGTGCAGTCCAGTTCGCGCCGCGCGCCGCGGCCGCGATCCGCGCCGTTCAGGCCGAACCGTCGGCAGGCGATTTCGAAGCGTTTCGCGATCAGTTCGGCGTAGGTTCCGCTGCCGGTCATGCGCGTGCCGAAGTGGGAGTCGTTGTCGCGCCCGCCGCGAATCTGGCGCAGCACGCCCATCACGTGCTCGGCGCGCAGCGGATAGTGGATCGCCAGCCAGTCGCGAAACAGGGTCTTCAGTTCGTGCGGCAGGCGCAGCAGCTGGTACCCCGCGCCGGCCGCACCGGCCGCGGCAGCCGCTTCGAACACTTCCTCGATCGACTTGTCGTTGAGCGCCGGAATCACCGGCGCGAGCATCACGCCGACCGGCACGCCGGCCGAGGCGAGCGCGCGAATCGTGTCGAGCCGCCGCTGCGGGCTCGCTGCGCGCGGCTCGAGCCGTCTTGCGAGATCCACGTCGAGCGTGGTGACCGTGACGAACACCTTCGCAAGGTTCTTCGCCGCCATCGGTGCGAGCAGATCCAGGTCGCGCTCGACGAGCGCCGACTTGGTGATGAGGGTCAGCGGGTGCTCGCACTCGGCAAGTACTTCGATGACCGCGCGGGTGATACCGTAGCGGCGTTCGGCGGGCTGGTAGCAGTCGGTGTTCGCGCCGAGCGCGATCGGCGACGCCCGGTAGCCGGGCCTGGCCAGTTCCTCGCGCAGCAGTTCGGCGGCGTTGATCTTGGCGAAGATGCGCGACTCGAAGTCGAGCCCCGCCGAGAGTTCCAGGTAGCCGTAGCTCGGCCGGGCGTAGCAATAGATGCAGCCGTGTTCGCAGCCCTGGTAGGGGTTGATCGACAGATCGAAGGGGAGATCGGGGGAGTCGTTCTTCTGAACGATGGAACGCGCGCGCTGCTCGATCACCACGGTCTCCAGCTCCGCGACCGGCTCGGCGCTCCCGCCCCAGCCGTCGTCGGCCGCTTCGCGCAACTCGGACGCGAAGCGCCCCTGCGGCGCCGAGATCGCGCCGCGCGCCTTGTGCGGCAGAGCGGCCCGCGCCGCCGGCGTGGCGGCCGAACGCCGCACCGCGCGCACCGATTCGCTGCCGCGATCGCCGGTGCTGGTCGTGCCCGGTAGAATGGTCGTGCTGAGGGTCATGTTGTTTCCCCGTCTTGAATTGGAGATACTGTACAGATGAACAGTGATCGGCGCAACGTCGCGTTGCTGGCCGCCTGCCAGGCGATGCTTTTCACCAACAATTCGACGCTCATCGCGATCAATGGCCTGGCGGGACTGGCGCTCGCGCCGGCAAGCTCGCTGGCGACCCTGCCGGTGACCTGCTGGGTGCTGGGCGGGGCGCTCAGCACGATGCCGGCCTCCTTCTATATGAAGCGCGTCGGCCGCAAAAGCGGGTTTCTCTCCGGCGCGGCGGTCGGCATAGTCGGCGCGCTGATCTGCGCGCTCGCCATCTGGCTCCAGAATTTCTGGTTGCTGTGCGCAGGGACCCTGGTCATGGGAACCTACAACGCCTTCGGTCAGTATTACCGCTTCGCCGCGGCCGACAGCGCGGCGCTCGACTTCAAGGCGAAGGCGATATCGCTGGTGCTCGCCGGCGGCCTGGTCGGCGGCATCCTCGGACCGACCACCAGCCGGATCACCATCGATCTGCTCGCGCCCAAGTTCGTCGGTGCCTATCTCGCGCTGATCGTTTTCGTGCTCGTCACCATGGCGTTGCTCACCCGTATCCGAATTGCCGACCCGAGCGCGGCCGAGCAGGCGGCGAAGGGCCGGCCGATGGCGGAATTGGCCGCGCAGCCGAAGTTCATCGTCGCGGTGCTCAGCGGGGCGATCGGCTACGGGGTGATGAACTTCCTCATGACCTCGACGCCGATCGCGATGGGCGTGTGCGGACATCCGTACAGCGACGCCGCGTTCGTCATCTCCTCGCACGTGGTGGCGATGTTCGCGCCGTCGTTCGTCACCGGCAGCCTGATCAGGCGCCTGGGCGTGCTGCCGGTGATGTTTGTCGGTGCGCTGCTCAATTTCGGCGCAGTGGCGATCGCGCTCTCGGGCGTGTCGGTGCCGCAGTTCTGGCTGTCGCTCGTGCTGCTCGGTGTCGGCTGGAATTTTCTCTATATCGGCGGCACGACGTTGCTGACCGAAACCTATCGCCCGGAGGAGCGCGCCAAGGCGCAGGGAGTGAACGACTTCACGATCTTCGCGATGATGGCGCTGTCTTCGTTCACCTCCGGGCTGGTGGTGACAAGCGCCGGGTGGGAGCGGGTCAACCTGTTTGCGCTGCCGATGCTCGTGGTGGTGGCCGCGGCGATCGTCTGGTTGGGGATGCGCGGCAGGCGGGCAGAGAGCGCGCGGGGGTGAGAAGCTCGCCATTCCCGCATCCTGCGCACCGCATGAAGCCAGTCCCGCCCGCCAGTCCCGGCCTGACGCTCGCCGAAGTCGATACGCCGGCGCTCATCATCGACCTCGATGCCTTCGAGCGCAACCTGCGCCGCCTCGCCGACGCGGTCGCGGGAAGCGGCGTGCGCGTGCGCGCGCACGCCAAGACGCACAAATGCGCGGAGATCGCGCGCCGTCAGGTCGCGGCCGGCGCGATCGGCGTGTGCTGCCAGAAGGTCGCCGAAGCCGAAGCGATGGTCGAGGGCGGTATCGCGGACGTGCTCATCTCCAATGAGATCGTCGGCGCGAAGAAGCTCGCGCGACTCGCCGCGCTGGCCCGGCACGCGCGCATCGGCGTGTGCGTCGATGACGCGCGCAATCTGCTCGACCTGCGGGAGGCCGCGGCGCGGGCCGGCGTAACGCTCGATGTCTATGTCGAGATCGATGTCGGCGCGCGACGCTGCGGGGTGGCGCCGGGCGAGGCCGCGCTCGCGCTCGCGCGCGAGGCGGCGCGCGGCGCGAATCTGCGTTTCGCCGGGCTCCAGGCGTACCACGGACCCGCGCAGCACCTGCGCGGCAACGACGAGCGGCGTGCCGAGATCGAGCGAGCCGCCGCGGCGGTGCGTCAAACGCGCTCGCTCATCGAAGCCTCGGGCATTGCCTGTGAGACGGTGACCGGCGCGGGCAGCGGAAGCTTCATGTTCGAGGTTGGCAGCGGCGCCTGGGATGAGATCCAGCCGGGCTCGTATATCTTCATGGATGCCGACTATGCGAGGAACGAATGGTCGGCGCCGTTGCCGCGTTTCGAACACGCGCTCTTCGTGCTCGCCGGCGTGATGAGTCGTCCCGGGCCCGACCGAGCGGTGCTCGACGCGGGCCTCAAGGCATCGAGCGTCGATGCGGGCCTGCCGACGCTCTGGCAACGACCCGGGATTGCCTGCGTGCGGTTGTCGGACGAGCACGCGGTGCTCGAAATTTCCCGTGGCGCGGCGCCTCCCGCGCTCGGCGAAAAGATCCTGCTGGTCCCCGGGCACTGCGATCCGACCGTCAATCTTCACGACTACTACGTCTGCATGCGCGGCGGCCTGGTCGAGGCGCTCTGGCCGATCGAGGCGCGCGGAGCGATCTCGTGATCCGGCGCCGCAAGGCCCCGCTGCTCGCGGTGAGCGAGGCGCGCGGTTTGCGCACGCTGCATCTCGGCGGCGAGGCGATCCAGAGCGCGATGCGCGTCGACCATCCCTTCGATCTGGCGCTCGACTATACGCGCTGCATGATGGCGTTCCTGTTGTTTCATCCGCGCCCGCGCGAGGCGCTGATGATCGGATTGGGCGGCGGTTCGCTCGCGAAATTTTTCCACCGTCGTCTGCGCACGACCCGGGTGAGGGCGGTCGAATGCGACGCGCGCGTGCTCGCCGCCGCGCGCGAGCATTTCATGCTGCCTCCGGACGACGGGCGGCTCTCGGTGATGCTCGGCGACGGTGCCGAGGCACTCGCCCCCGAGTGCTGCGACCTGCTGATCGTCGATGGTTTCGACGACGGCGAACAGGTGACGAGCCTGGCGAGCGCCGATTTCTACGATGCTGCGTATTTGTCCCTCGCCGAACCCGGTGCGATGGTGGTCAACTTTCTGAGCGATGACCCGCATTTCGATCGTTACCTGCGGCGGCTCGAGCGTTCGTTCGGCGGTGCGGTGCTCGCCATGCCGGCGCTCTCCGACCCGAACGTGGTGGCATTCGCGCTGAAGGGCGCGCCGCGGGCGATCGAATGGACCGAGCTGGCTGCCCGCGCCGCGCGGCTGGAGGCGCGGCTGGAACTGCCGTTTCGCCGCTATGTCGCGGCGCTGCGGCGCATGAACCGCCATTGCGTGCGGGAGCTTATAATCTCCGAAGCGTAGCGGCGCGTTCGCGTTGTCGATCTGACCGAGGAGCGCAATATGAAAATAACGAGCGATTCCTTCAAGGACATGGGCCTGATTCCCGGGCGCTGCGCATTCGCCGTGCCCGATGCGGCGAGCCACATCGCGCTCTCGGAGAACCGCAATCCGCATTTCACCTGGACCGGCCTGCCCGAGGGCACGCGATCGCTCGCGCTGATCTGCCACGACTACGACGTTCCGTCCAAAGGCGACGAGGTGAACAAGGAGGGACTCGAAATCCCTTCCGCGCTGCCGCGCGTCGATTTCTTCCACTGGGTACTGATCGATCTCAAGCCTGCGGTCGCTGCGATCGCCGAGGGCGAGTTCTCCGGCGGCATCACGCCGCATGGCAAGCCGGGACCCGCCGCGCCGCACGGTGCGCGTCAGGGAATCAACGATTACACCTCCTGGTTCGCGGGCGACAAGGAGATGGCGGGCGACTATTACGGCTACGACGGTCCGTGTCCGCCGTGGAACGATACGATCCCGCACCATTACGTGTTCTCGCTCTACGCACTCGACGTCGAGCGTTTGCCGATCGAAGGCCGTTTCGGCGGACCCGAAGCGATCAAGGCGATGAAGGGCCACGTACTCGCCGCGACGAAGCTGATCGGCCTGTACAGCCTGAATCCCGCGGTGCCGGTGTGAGAAGACGCGGGGGGGCAATGCACGCACCCGCCGGTTCGCCCGGCGCGCGGCGGTGACCGAGGATCTCCTTCCGCTCGCGCCGATCGCCTTTGCCGCTGCGCTGGTCTATGGCCTGACCGGGTTCGGCAGTGCGCTCGTCGCCATTCCGCTGGCGACGCATTTCGTGCCGCTGCCCTTCGCACTGGCGGTATTTGTGCTGCTCGACCTCGCCAACACCCTGCGTCTCGGATTTCAGGCGCCCAAGTCGATCGATCGTGCCGAGTGGTGGCGTATCGCGCTTCTGATCCCGTTCGGTACGCTGCTCGGCGTCACCGTGCTGGTGCGGCTGCCGCGCAGCGGCACGATGCTCGCGCTCGGCGCGTTCGTCGTCGTCTTTGCTCTTTATTCGCTGGTCGCGCGGGGGCCGCGCGCCACGGTGCGACGCGGCTGGGCCTACGTTGCCGGATTCGCGGGCGGCGTGTCGAGTGCGCTGTTCGGCGCCGGCGGTCCGCCTTATGTCATCTATCTCTCGCACCGCGTCCTCACCAAGGACGCTTTCCGCGCCACCCTTTCCGCGGTGATCGGCGTGAGCGTGACGACGCGTCTCATCGCATTGTTCGCGATCGGCGCGATGAGCGAACCGCGCGTCTGGATCGCGGCGCTGATCGCGCTGCCCGCCGCGTGGCTCGGCATGTCGCTTGCCGCGCGGGCGTTTGCGCGCATCGGGCGCGAGGCGCTGTTGCGCGTCATCGCGGTGTTGCTGCTCGCCTCGGGCGCAGGGCTGATCGTGCGCGCGCTCGGCTAGCGGGGCCACCGGGCCGGGTGCTTGGCTAGGCCGCCTTCTCCCGCATCGTCACGAACTCCTCCGCCGCGCTTGGGTGGATGCCGAGGGTGGCGTCGAACTGCGCCTTGGTCGCGCCGAGTTTCACCGCGATCGCGATGCCCTGGATCACTTCGCCCGCGTCGGGGCCGATCATGTGCGCGCCGAGCACGCGCTGGGTCTTCGCATCGACCACCAGTTTCATGAAGATGCGCTCCTTGCTCCCTCCGAGCGCGTGCTTGAGCGAGCGGAACGAGGTCTTGTACAGCTCGACGGCGGTAAAGCGCTCGCGCGCAGCTTGCTCGGAGAGTCCCACGGTGGCCACGTTGGGATCGCTGAACACCGCGGTCGGCACGTTCTCGTAGTCCATCGCAGTCGGTTCGCGCAGGAACAATGTCCTGGCGAGCGCCATGCCCTCGGCGGTGGCGACCGGCGTGAGATTCAGGCGGTTCGCGACATCGCCGATGGCGTGGATCGATTCCACCGAGCTGCGCCCGTAGGCGTCGACTTCGACCGCGCCATCGGCGGCGAGGCGCACGCCGGCCGCTTCCAGTCCCAGCCCGGTGGTATTCGGTACCCGGCCCGTGGCGAACAGCAGCAGGTCGGTCTTCTCGCGCGTTCCGTCGGCATAGGACACTTCGAGCTCGGCGCCGGTGGTCTTTTCCAGACGTGCGGGAACCTGGTTGAGGCGCACATCGACGCCTTTGTTCCTCATTTCTTCCGCAATACGTTCGCCCAACTCGGCATCGAAGCCGCGCAGCAGGCGCTCGCCGCGATAGGCGAGGGTCGTGCGCACGCCCAGTCCGTTAAATATCGAGGCGAATTCGAGCGCGATATAGCCACCGCCGACCACCACCGCGCGTGAGGGCAGTTGGTTCAGATAGAACGCTTCGTTCGAGGTGATGCCCAGTTCGGCGCCTGGAATCGCGGGGATCTGCGCGCGCGCGCCGGTGGCAACCAGGATATGACGCGCGCTGCGGCGTCGTCCGTCGACTTCGACGGTGTGCGCGTCGATCACCGCCGCCCGCCCGCGCAGAATCTCGACCCCGTTGTTGACGAGCAGTCGCTCGTAGACGCCGTTCAGTCGCGCGATTTCGCGGTCCTTGTTGGCGACGAGCGTCGCCCAGTCGAAGCGCGCCTCGCCAAGAGTCCAGCCGAAGCTCGCCGCGTCCTCGAAATCACCGCGAAAGTGCGCGGCATAGGAGAAGAGCTTTTTCGGGATGCAGCCGACATTGACGCAGGTGCCGCCCAGGCGATCGACCTCGGCAAGTGCGACGCGCGCCCCATAGGAGGCAGAAACGCGGCTGGCGCGCACTCCGCCGGAACCGCCGCCCACCGTGAAGAGATCGAAATCGTATCGAGGCACGCTGCTAGCCCGCGCGGCGCGGGCGAGGCAAAGCCTGAGTCAGCCTATTTCAAATTGGGGAGATTGATCTCCACCAACTCGAGCTGCGCCAGGATCTGGTTGTGCTCGGATTTCCCCATGAGCCACTTCAGCGCGCTCTTCACGCGCTGTTCGATCTGCGCGTGCGGCATGCCCTGGATGCCCTGGAACAGCGCTGCGAGATCGGTGAGGTTCTTCGCCTCGGCGGCATTGCGCACCATCTCGAGCTTCGCCTCGATTGCCGCGCGGTCGAGGTTCATAACCAATTTCAACGTGCGTTCTTCCGAACCCATGAGGCTCTCCTGGATCTTGGCTGGATCTTGATCGACGGGGCATTCTAATCCCGTACCGGGGCGATCTTAGCGAGTTGCGGACAATAATGCTACTCGCCAAGCATTTCATCACAAGTATTCCATCACACCGGCGTGTAGCGCCCGGCCTGCTCGCGTACGCGTTGCTCGGCAACGAGCTTGCCGAGGTGGGCGGTCAACGAGCGCGCCGCCATTGCATGGAGCTTCACGGGCACGTCGTCGTACACCGGTGCGACGAGCTCGTCGAGCGTCGCGCTTCCCAGACGCGTGAGCGCGCGCAGCAGTTTGCCCTCGCGCGCGAGGCGGTGCGCAATGAGGCGCCTGACCTCCTTGTGCGGGGTACCGATCAGGTAGCCGTGACCGGGGGCGAGGATCGCAATGTCCTCGCCGAGCAGCATCTCGAGCGAAGCGAGATAGGCAAGCATGTTTCCGTCAGGGGGATTGATCACCACGGTCGAACCCTGCATCACATGGTCGCCGGTGAAGAGCATCCTTGTCTCCTCGATCAGGTAGCACAGGTGGTTCGATGCGTGCCCCGGCGTATGCAGGACGCGCAGGGTCACGCCTCCCGTGTCGATTCGTTCGCCGTGTTCGGGTACGCGATCGGGCGCGAAGCTCGCGTCCTGTCCGGCGTGGAGGGGGGCGCGACGTCCGAGCACCTGGGCGCCGGTCGCGGCGCGCAGCGCGGCGACCGCGGGCGAGTGGTCGAGGTGCGTGTGGGTGCAGACGATGCGGCGAATGCGTCCCGCCCCCTCGGCGAGGATCGCCGCGATGTGCGAGTCGATCGCCGGTCCCGGATCGATCACGGTGAGCTCATGCTCGCCTACGAGATAGGTGTTGGTGCCGGGGCCGGTCATCATCCCCGGATTGGGCGCGGTGATGCGCCTCACCAGGCGGTCGAGCCGCTTGGCAAGTCCCGGCACGATGTCGAAGCGCGTCGCGCCGGTTTCTCCCGGATCGCTCCAGTGAATCTCGAAGTAGGGCGCATCGAGCCTGCGAAAGAGGCGTTTTTCGCCGTCGGGCCCGATCGCCCAGCAGGCGCGGTTGGTTTCGATCTCGGTCAGGTTCGCCGCATAGGCGTAGGCTTCCTCGCGGCGCGTGAACCGCCCGAGGTCGCTGAGGGTCTGCTGGGTGGCGAACACCAGCTCGATCTCGCCGCGCGCGTGGCGCGTGAGCGCCTCGCGCGGCGCGAGCCAGGCGTTCTCGATCATTTCGGTATTGTCGTGCGAGCCGCCCTGTCCGGCGGGGGCGAGTGCGACAAAAAAACGCGTGTCGAAGCGCCGCGCACGGCCCGGCGCGGTGATCCAGTTTGCATAGTAGGCGATTCGGTCGGCCGGAATCACCAGCCGTTCGCGCTCGAGAAATTCCGCGAACGACAACTCGCCGCCGTGCAGGCGCGCGCGCCAGGCGTCGAGCGCCGCGGTGCGCGCCTCATCGAGCGGCGCGCCGGTTTCGTCGTGCGCGAGCAGGATGCCGCCTTCTTCGAAACACTCGCGCACCGCGGCGACCCACCAGGCGAGACCGCCGCGCTCGACGCCCAGGCGCGCGCTCGCCTGGGCGTCGCTCAGGCCCCGCACGCGCGCGAGCACGCGCGGGTCCGCATCGGCCGCGTCGACCGATCCGCCGGGAAACACATAGGCGCCGGCGACGAAACTCGCGTTGTGCGAGCGCTGCAGCAGGAATACCTCGTGACCGTCGGCGCCTTCGCGCAGCAGGATCAGCGTCGATGACGGGCGCGGCGACAGCTTCGATGTGCCGCTCATGCGACACGCCCCGCGCGGTCCTTGTCGTCCTGGGCCTTGATGAGCGCACGCATGCGCACCCAGTCCTCATCGGTCAGGCGATCGAGTTCGGCGAACGAGCCGCCGTGCGCGAGCGCACCCGCGCCGTCGATCGAGATCGTCTCGCCGGTCATCCATTCGCAACCTTCGGCCATCAGGAACACCGCGAGGTTCTGCAGCTCGTCCATGCGGCCGGTGCGACGCATCGGGTTCTTCTGGATGGCGTCCTCGAAACTTCCGCCGGGTCGCAGGCGCTTTGCCGCGCCCTCGGTCGGAAACGCGCCCGGCGCGATCGCATTCAGCCGGATGCCGTGGCGGCCCCATTCGACCGCGAGCGACTTGGTCATGACATGCAGTCCCGCCTTCGACATCGCCGAGGGCACCACATACGGCGAACCGTTGTGTACCCAGGTGACGAGGATCGAAACGATCGATCCCTTTTGATCGCCCGCGATCCAGCGCTTGCCCACGCCCTGCGTCACATAGAACGTGCCGTGGAACACCGTGTTCGCGATCGCGTTGAAGCCGTTTGGCGAAAGGTCCTGGGTCGGACTGATGAAATTGCCGGCGGCGCAGTTGACCAGTCCCGTCAGCGGACCGTCCTCGCCCCAGATGCGCCCGAGCATCGCATCGACCGCGGCGGGCTCGCGGATGTCGACCGCGTGGGTCCTGACCGAGCCGCCGTGCTGTTGCATCAATTCGCGCGCGGTCTGTTCGAGCACCGGCACGCGCCGGCCGCAAATCCACAATGCGGCGCCGAGCTGCAGATACTTCGCGGCGATTTCGCGGCCCAGGCCGCTGCCGCCGCCGGTCACCAGGATGCGCTTTCCGGCGAGCAATCCATCCTTGAACATGGGCACCCTCGGTCAATCGGAGGCGTCCATTTTACGGCCGGCGCCGCCGCGGACGCCGGATGTTTCGACAAGAGCACCTACAAGAGCACCTGTCGGAGGGGGCTGTCTCAGCGGCAAACCGGGCACGAGGCCGCATTGGTCGATCGACGTATCGAGCGCAACGGTCGCCGCAGCAGATCAAGCAGCGGCTGCAGGATCAATCGATGCACCGTTTGCGCGCGTTCGCGGTGCGCACGCGCGTGCAACGCCGCGCGGAAACTCTCGTCGTGCAGGTAGCGCTGGAACGCCGGGTGGTCGCTCATCGCCGCCGCTTCACGACAGCCGGACCGCCGCTTCGCCGCCCAGCGCATGCACCACGGCGACGCCCGGCTGGCGCAACCGGTAGCAGCCGCCCGCCTCGAGCACGATGTCGCGCGCCAGGTTCTCCTCGGTGATCCACACGGTTCCCTCGCGCGCGCAGATCGTGCTGCCCGCGCCGTCGCGCAGTTTCAGGATCTGGCCGCGGTCGAGCCGCAGGCCGGCGGATTCAAGTTCGATGCGCATGCTGCTCTCCTTGCTGTTCGCATGCCGGATGGGCATGCGGTAAGGCATACTGTGCGCCGTCCCGGCAATGGTCTCAAACGGAATATCCGCATGGCTCGCATGCAAGATAGGAATGGGAAAGATCCCGCGAGGCTGCCGTCGCTCGATTTGCTGAAGGGCTTCGAGGCCGCCGCGCGCCTGCTGTCCTTCACGCGCGCGGGCGCGGAACTCCACCTCACGCAATCGGCGGTGAGCCGGCAGATCCGTGACCTGGAGGAGCAACTCGGCGCGCCGTTGTTCGAACGCCGCCATCGCGCGCTCGCCCTCACCGAGGCGGGGAGGCAGTTCTATCCGGCTGCGGCGCAGGTCCTCGCGACGATGCGCGAGGCGAGCGCTCGTCTGCGCGCGATGGACGGACAGCGTGTGCTGTCGGTGACGACCAGCGTCACCTTCGCCGCGATGTGGCTGGTGCCTCGGCTCGCCGGATTCACGCGCGACAATCCGGGCGTCGACGTGCGCATCTCGGCCGACGCTCGCATGGTGGAGATCGAGCGAGCCGGGTTCGATGTGGCGCTGCGCTACTGCGCACCGGAGGCCGCGGGAGCGGGCGCGCTGCGGCTGTTTGGCGAGCGCGTATTTCCGGTGTGCAGCCCGAAACTGCTCAGAGATCCGCGCAAGGCGCTTGTCGCGGCGCTGGACCTCGGCAAGCAGGTGCTCCTGCACATCGACGATCCCGAAGGCGCCTG
>JAOUFA010000318.1 GCA_029858545.1 Betaproteobacteria bacterium | reverse complement strand
CGACATCGTTCTCGAAGTGCGCGCGCTTCGTCGGCGAGGTGCTCGGCAAATATCACCCGCACGGCGATTCCTCCACCTACGAGGCGCTGGTACACCTCGCGCAGCCGTTTTCGATGCGCTACCCGCTGATCGACGGTCAGGGCAATTTCGGCAGCCGCGACGGCGACTCCGCGGCGGCCTATCGCTACACCGAGGCGCGGCTGTCGCGCTACGCCGTGCTGATGCTCGCCGAGATCGGTGAGGGCACCGTCGATTTCGTCAAGAACTACGACGGCAAGTTCGACGAGCCGCTTCTGCTGCCGGCGCGCCTACCCTTTGGCCTGCTGAACGGATCATTCGGCATTCCGGTCGGATTCTCGACACGCATTCCGCCGCACAATCTGAGGGAGGTCGCTGCCGCGGCCGCGCATGTCATTCGCCATCCCAAGGCCAACCTCGACGATGTCCTCGAGAAGCTTCCCGGCCCCGATTTCCCCGGCGGCGCGCAGATCATCTCCCCTGCCGAGGAAATCCGCCAAGCCTACCAGACCGGACGCGGCTCAATCGCAATGCGTGCACGCTGGTCGATCGAACAGCTCGCCCGGGGGCAGTGGCGCATCGTCGTCAGCGAACTGCCCCACGGCGTGTCCTGCCGCCTGGTGCAGGAGGAGATCGAGGCGCTCGTCAATCCCAAGCCCGCAACGGGAAAGAAGGAGCTCAGCCAGGAACAGAAACGCATGCGCCAGTTCGTACTCGACCAGGTCGAGGTGGTACGCGACGAGTCCGACCGCAAGTCCAGGCTGCGACTGGTGATCGAGCCCCGCTCCTCGCGCCAGAATCCGGAGGAGACGATGGCCACGCTGCTCGTGCATACCTCCCTCGAGACGCGCTACGCAGTGAACATGACCTGGCTGGGACTCGACGGCCTGCCCGAAACCAAGGGCATCGTCGAGATCCTGCGCGAATGGGGCGAGTTCCGTGTACGCACGGTGCGTCGACGCACCGAACACCGCCTCGCGAAATGCGAGGAACGGTTGCACATCGTGCTCGGACGACTGCTCGCGCTCGTCAAGATCGACGAAATCATCAAGCTGATCCGTTCCTGTGACGATCAGGCGGAAGCGAAAGAAAAGCTGCGCGCCAAGTGGAAGTTCAGCGAGCGCCAGGCAGAGGACATCGTCAATCTGCGCCTGGGCCAGCTCACACGGCTCGATGGCGTGAAACTGAACGATGAACGCAAGGATCTGGAGGCCGAGCGCAAGGGGCTGCGCACGATCCTCGGCGACGACAAGGAACTGAAGAAACTCGTCGTCCTGGAACTCGCCGAAGACGCGAAGAAATACGGCGATGAGCGCCGCACCCTCATCAAATCGGAGGAACGCGCACAGGTCGAGCGCGCGATGCGCGAGGAACCGATTACCGTGGTCCTCACGAAGAAGGGCTGGATACGGGCGCGCAACGGCCACGGCGTCGACCTCGACTCGCTCTCCTTCAAGGACGGCGACGCGTTGCTCATGTCGCTCGAATGCAAGACCACCGATTCGTTGGTCGTGCTGTCATCCTCGGGTCGCTCGTTTACCATCGATGCCGCCAATGTGCCGGCGGGTCGCGGCGACGGCGCGCCGGTCAATTCGCTCGTCAATTCGGGAAGCGATGACATCGTCTGGATAGCTTCCGGCGATCCGGACACCCCGCTCCTCATGAATTCCAGCGCCGGCCTCGGTTTCGTTTGCAAGCTGGGGGATCTGGTCACCAAGACCAAGGCGGGCAAGGACTTCATGAGCCTCGCCGAAGGAGCGCGCGCGCAATCGCCGGTGCCGTTCGCGGGGGATCCGGCTAAGCTGCGCGTCGCGGCGCTATCCAGCGACGCCCGGCTGCTGGTCTTCCCGATGGACGAAGTCCCGGTGCGGCCGAACGGCGGCGTGGGCGTCCAACTGCTCGCCCTGCCCGAGGGAGTCCTGCTCGCAGCGGTTGCGGTGCTCGACAGCAAGTCGCTCGTCGTATCGGGCATCAAGCGCAAGAATCGCGCAGTCGAGACACTCGACGCCAAGGCGCTCAAGAAACACGAGGGAAAACGCGCGCAGCGCGGCACGCTTTGCGACGTCGGCTTCAGACCCGACCGGCTGGGCGCCTGATTGGGGGTGCACGGCAAAGCGGAACAAGGCACTGACGAAACCGTCCTGCGTCTTGTTCTGGACACCAACGTCTGGCTGGACTGGCTGGTATTCGACGATCCGCGAACCTTTTGTATCAGGACCGCGCTGCGGGACGGACAAGTCGCAATCTTCATGGATTCGCGTTGCGAAGACGAACTTTCGCGCGTGCTCGCCTACCCGCTGCGCAAACGTGCTCTCGACGGAGCCGCGCAGGCCGCCTGCCTTGCCGAATTCCGCCGCAGTACGCGCCGCGGCGAATCCGGTTCGGCGCCGGACGACATCACAGGGATACGCCTGCCGGCATGCCGCGATCCGGATGACCAGAAATTTCTCGATCTCGCGCTTGCCTGCGGCGCGGACTTTCTGGTGACCCGCGACCTTGCCTTGCTGGAACTCGCGCGGCGCATCGCACGCCTGAGGGCCTTTCGTATCGTCGACCTGGCGCAAATCGACACCGCGCTTGCCGCGCGCTAAGCATCCGCACGGGCAGACGCGCGCCGGGTCATAATTCCGCCATGCGCGCCAACACCTCCCATCCGACCGTTCCCGAGTGCGAAATCGAGCTCACTGCCGTGCGCGCGCAGGGTGCCGGTGGGCAGAACGTCAACAAGGTCGCCAACGCCGTGCATCTGCGTTTCGATGTGCGCGCCTCGTCGCTGCCCGAGCCCGTCAAGACGCGGCTGTTGCATCTGGGCGACTCCCGCATCACGCGCGACGGCGTGGTGGTCATCAAAGCGCAGCGTCATCGCAGTCTCGAACTCAACCGTGCCGAGGCGATCACCCGGTTGCACGCACTGGTCTCCATCGCCGCGCACGTCCCCAGGCAACGCAGGCCCACCCAGCCGACGCGCGCATCGAAGAAACGGCGCATCGAAGGAAAGACCCGGCGCTCGCAGGTGAAGGCGCTGCGCGCGAGGGTCATCGATCGCTGAGGATCGTTCTTGATTGCGCATCCGCCCGATAAACACAATGTATTTCCGGCGGCAAGGCCGCTGCATCGGTCGATTCGGAAGATATTTCTCACGTTGCCGACAGACCCTGACAGACCCTGACAGATGTCGGACTTGTCCTACGTCGACTACCCGGCTTCATCCTACATAATTCGCGCCGCTTCGCCGCTACGCTCTGCCTCACATTGAGGACGCTGCGGCACGACCGCGAATATCCGGAGACAAGAGATGGCGAACCAACTGACGAAAGACGACAAACCCTTCGATGCGTTGGGCAACTCAGGCGCCAACCAGTGCCTTTATTACGTCTTCAGCATCGGCGGCATCGAATACGCGCTCGGCGCTCACAACGTGATCGAGATCCGCGATTCCGAACCCGTGATTCCGGTGGGAAACGCGCCCGCATTCATGCGGGGCGTCATCCCCCTGGGAGGCGCACTGGTGCCGGTGGTGGACCTGAGAACGCTTCTCGGTGCGCAAGGCGAGGAACCGTCGGCCTCGTCCAGCGTGGTCGTGACCAATCTCCACGGCGGAACGATCGCCCTGATCGTCGATGCGGTCTCTGGCCTCACCGCGTTGCAGCCCGATGAAACCCGACCATTGCGAGAAATTGCACTGGGTGACGGCATATTCCTGCCACGGCAGAGGAAGCCGCGCAACAGCAAAGCCGCTGTGCCGGTTCTGCACTAGGAAATCGCGAACCGCCCCGACAACGCCGCCCCGCGCCAGCGGGCTTCATCGTCTCGCTGGACCAGGTACCTGATCCAGCGCGTCCGGGACTATCGCATCAGCACGGCGTTCAGCGTCGGCCCGAATTCGCCGGGCGGCTGCCGCCGCGCTTCCATTCGTCGCGTCGCACCGGTGCGCCCGCGCCGCCACGCGGCGCCGGACGCGCTCCCGAGGTACGCTCGAAGCGCGCTCCGACAGGGCGCACCGCCGGCTCCAGACCGGCAATCACGGCAATGCGCATCGCATTGCCCGTATAACGCTCGATCGTGCGCATGAGATATTTCTCGCGGTGCGCGAGCAGCGTCACGGCGATTCCGGCGCGCCCGGCACGCCCGGTGCGACCAATGCGGTGCACATAGTCCTCGGCCTGGCGCGGCGCATCGAAGTTGATGACATGGCTGATGCCCGGTACATCGATGCCGCGCGCGGCAACATCGGTCGCCACCAGGATGTGCATCCTTCCGTCGCGCAGTCGCTGCAGCGTCATCGTCCGTTCGCGCTGGCGCATATCGCCATGCAGCGCGGCGGCGGCAAATCCCCGCTCGACGAGCACCCCGGACAAGGCTTCCGCGGAACGCTTGGTCGCGGTAAACACCAGCGCCTGCTTCACCTCGGTGTCGCGTAGAAGCGCGTCGAGCAGGCGCGACTTGTGCGCATCGTCGTCGGCGAAGATCGCACGCTGATCGATCTTCGGCTCGATCGCCCGAGACGGTGCAATGTCGATGCGTTTCGCGCTGCGCGTGACGCGCTGCGCGAGGCGACCGACCACGCCCTCGAGCGTCGCCGAGAAGAGCAGCG
>JAOUFA010000317.1 GCA_029858545.1 Betaproteobacteria bacterium | reverse complement strand
GGTTGTCGATCGTCGCGATCACTTCCGGCACGGTGTTCTCGGCGCTCACCGGTTCGAGCATGGCGAATACCGCGATGCTCGGCTCGACACTCATGCCCGAAATGGCGCGCCGCGGCTACCAGCCCGAAATGACCATGGGTCCGATCCTGGGCACGGGCTGCCTCGCGGTGCTGATCCCGCCCTCGGGACTGACGGTGCTCCTTGGCAGCCTTGCCGGCATTTCGATCGCGCAGCTTCTGATCGGCGGCATTCTGCCGGGCATCTTCATCGCCCTTCTCTACGTCGCCTATGTATGGCTGCGTTGCTCGGTCAATCCGGCGCTCGCGCCGGCCTACGAACTGCCCGCGGCGACGCACTGGCAGCGCTGGGGACCGCTCGTGATCCACGTCGTTCCGCTGCTCGGCATCTTCGTCGTGGTGGTCGGAAGCATGCTGTCAGGTACCGCGACTCCCACCGAAGCGGCGGCGCTCGGCAGCGTGGCCTCGGCCGCGGCCGCCCTCTGCTACCGCAGACTGACCTGGCGCAACCTGCGCCGCGCGCTGAGGGAGACCACCAAGGTTTCGGTGATGCTCCTGTTCATCATCGCGGCCTCGGTCACCTTTGCGCAGATCCTCGGCTTCTCAGGGGCGACGGGGGGGATGCTCGGGGTGCTGTCGTCGTGGCAGCTCGGCCGCCACGAAGTAGTGTTCGCGATGATCGCGGTGCTGCTGTTGCTGGGCTGCTTCATCGAGCCGCTCAGCATGATGATGCTGACCCTGCCGTTCTTCATGCCGCTTGCGCGCGCGGCGGAAATCGACCTCGTCTGGTTCGGCATCATCATGCTGGTGATGCTCGAGCTGAGTTTCATCACCCCTCCGTTCGGCTTGCTGCTCTTCGTGATGCGCGGGCTGGCTCCCCGGGGAACGACGACCCGGACCATCTACCGCGCGGTGCTGCCGTTCTTCGTCCTTCAACTCGTGGCGATCGCCGTCATCATCGCCGCTCCGGGGGTCGTCACCTGGCTGCCGCGGCTCATGGAGCGATAGATTGAAGACCCGCACCCGTCTCGCGGCCGATATCGGCGGCACCTTCACCGACGTCGCCGCGTTCGACGAGCGCAGCGGTCGCCTGCTGCTCGGCAAGTCGCTGTCGACCCCCGCACGTCTCGTGGACGGCATCTCCCACGGTGTCGACAAGGCCGGCACGCACTATGCCGACGCGTCGCTGTTCCTGCACGGCTCGACCATCGCCATCAATACGATGCTCGAGCGCACCGGTGCAAAGACCGCACTGCTCATCACCGAGGGCTTTCGGGACATCTACGAAATTGGGCGCATCAACCGGCCCGACGCCTACAACCTGTTTTTCCGCAAGCACGTGCCGCTGGTCGAGCGCGCGCTGTGTTTCGAGGTGCGCGAGCGCATGACCGCCGAAGGCGAGGCGCACATCGCGCTGGACGAGGCGAGTGTGCACACCGTATGCGACCGGCTGGCGGCACTGGGTGTCGAAGCGGTCGCGATCCTGCTGCTGCACTGCTACCGCAACCCGGCGCACGAGGCGCGCGTGAAGGCGATCGTGCAGCAGCGGCTGCCGCGCGCCTTCGTCAGCGCTTCGCACGAACTGTCGCAGGAATACCGCGAATTCGAGCGCTGTTCGACGACCGTCGCGAACGCCTATATCGGTCCCCGCGTGCGCGACTACGTCGCCGGCATCGACAGCCACCTGAAGGAGGCCGGCTTCAAAGGTTCATTCATGCTGGTACAGTCCACCGGCGGTCTCTACGAATCGCGCCAGGCGCAGGCGCAGTGCGTGCGCATGCTCGAATCGGGGCCCGCGGCCGGGGTCATCGGCGCACGGGCGCTGTGCCGCGCACTCGGGCTCGAGGATGCGGTCGCGTTCGACATGGGCGGCACCACTGCCAAGGCCGGCGTGATCTATCGGGGCGAGGTGCTCACCACCGGCGCCGCGCTCGTCGGCGGGTACGATCACGCGCTGCCGGTACAGATACCGATGATCGACATCTTCGAAGTCGGCACCGGCGGCGGCAGTATCGCCACGGTCGACGCGAGCGGGGCGTTGCGCGTCGGACCGCAAAGCGCGGGCGCCGAGCCCGGCCCGGCGTGCTACGGCCGCGGCGGCGCACGCCCCACGGTGACCGACGCCAATCTGGTCCTTGGCAGGCTCGGCGCGGACCGGTTTCTCGGCGGCGAGATGCCGCTCGATGCCGCAGCCGCCGAGCGCGCGGTGCGGGAACACATCGCGGTACCGCTCGGCATGGATCTCACGCGCGCCGCCGACGGCCTGTTGCGCATCGCCGTCACCGCGATGTCGTATGCCGTCAAAGGCGTCTCGACCGATCGCGGTCTGGACGCGGCGGCGTTTTCGCTGATTGCCTACGGCGGCGCCGGTCCGCTGCACGCCTCGGCGATCGCGCGCGAGATCGGCATGCAGCGCGTGATCATCCCGCGCGCGCCCGGCCATTTCTGCGCTTTCGGGATGCTCTATTCCGATCTGCGCTACGACTTCGTGCGCACCTGGTTCACGCGCCTGGCCGATGCCTCCTTCGATGACATAGAACGCGTGTATGAAGAACTCACCGCCGAAGGACGGCGAGCCCTGGCCGGCAGCGGCCTGCGCCCGGCGAAGACGACGGTCGCGCGCGCCGCCGACATGCGCTACGTCGGCCAGGAGCACCCGGTGACGGTGGAACTCCCGCCCGAAGTGTTCCGGCGCCGCGACCGCGACGCCATCAAGGAACGCTTCGATGAAGTGCACTTGCATCGTTACGGCACCAGCGCCCCGGCCGAGCGCGCGGAGATCGTCAGCCTGCGCGCCACGGTCAGCGGCGTGATGAAGAAACCGACGCTCGAGCGCGCCGAGCGCGGTGGCCGTGCCCCGCTCGATTCGGCCAGGCGGGGCAAGCGGCGCGTGTATTTCGCCGAACTCGGCACGGCGGTGCCCACGCCCGCGTTCGCGCGCGCCGCCCTGCGCGCCGGCAACCGCATCGCCGGACCGGCGCTGATCGAAGAACATGCCTCGACCACGGTCCTGCTTCCCGGCGATCGCCTCGAGGTGGATGTCTACGGCAATCTCATCGTAGAAATCGGAAGGAAGCGGAAATGAGCGTCCGCCAACCACGCCCCCGGCGCGCTGCGACGCCCGCGCGCCCACGGCCCACGAGCGCGCGCAAGGCGCTCCCCCGCACGACCGGGGTCGACGCCGTGCTCACCGAAATCGTGCGCAACGGCGTGCTCGCGGTGACCGAGGAGATGAAGACCAACCTCATGCGCACCGCCTACAACATGATCATCTACGAGGCGCTGGACTTTACCGTCGGCCTGTTTACCGCCGCAGGCGAGACGGTTTCCATCGGTCTTGGACTGCCGATGTTCATCCGCGGCATGTCCGAGACGATCAAGGCCAAGCTGAAGCATTTCGGCGCGAACGGCCTGGAACCGGGCGATATCCTGGTCACCAACGACGCCTACCTGACCGGCAGCCACCTCAATCATTTCACCTTCAGTCTGCCGATCTTCCACCAAGGCAAACTGGCCGGGTTTGCCTGCTGCATGGCGCACTGGCCCGACGTCGGCGGCTCGCTCGACGGCGTCACCACCGACATCTATTCCGAAGGCCTGCAGATCCCGATCATGAAGTATCAGCGCGCCGGCGTGGTGAACCAGGATCTGGTGGATATCCTGCGCATGAACGTGCGCCTGCCGGAGCGCGCGATGGGCGACCTGCGCGCGCAGATCACCGCGGTCAAAACCGGCGAGCGCCGGTTCCTGGAACTGCTCGATCGCTACGGACACGGCGAAGTGCTGGCCGCCATCGCGAACATCATGGACCACTCCGAAGCCGCGGCGCGTGCGCGGACGCGTGCGATTCCGGACGGCACCTACGAGGCCGAGTCGTTCATGGACGACGATGGCGTCGAGATCGGCCAGCGCATTCCGATCAAGGTACGCGTGATCAAGCAGGGCGACGAGATGACCATCGATCTCTCGGAGGTCAGCCGCCAGGTGCGCGGCTTCTACAACTCGGGAGCCACCACCGGCCATGCCTGTGCGCAGGTCGCCTACAAATGCCTGACCTCGCCCACCGACTACCCGGTGAACGACGGCAGTTTCCGCTCGCTCAAGGTCATCCTTGCGCCGGGAACGATCGTGAGCGCGGTGAAACCCGCGGCCATGCGCTGGTGGATGACCTTCCCGATGACCATCGTCGATACGATCTTCAAGGCCATGCAGCAGGCGATCCCGGAGCGCAGCATCGCCGGGCACCATGCCGACTTGCTGGTGACCCTGCTCAACGGCATTTCGCCGCTGGACGGCAGATTCTATATCGCCAACGTCGGCCCGCTCGGTGGCGGCTGGGGCGCGAAGCAGAGCGAGGACGGCATGAGCGCGACGGTGTGCCTGAACGACGGCGATACCCACAACAGCCCCTGCGAGCAGGTGGAGGCGAAATTTCCGATCCTCTTCGAGCGGCATGCGCTGCGCGAGGACTCCGGCGGCCCGGGCCGCCATCGAGGCGGCCTCGGCACCGAACAGGTGGTGCAGGCGCGCGCACCGATGATGATGAACGTGCAGGTCGACCGCGTGCACTGCCCGCCCTGGGGTCTCGCCGGCGGCAAGG
>JAOUFA010000316.1 GCA_029858545.1 Betaproteobacteria bacterium | reverse complement strand
GCCGGCGAGTTCGGTCATGTCGAAGTCGAGCGCGATGTTGTCGCGCATATGGGAGATCGCGCGCCGGATGCGGGGGTCGATCGCGGTGCGCGGCCGGCTGTGAAGCAGTCCGGTCATGTTGCGCCACCCTGAATAGCTGTCAATCACGGCGATCATCAGGTTGAACAGCAGGTTCTCCAGGCGCGCGGCGGCGATGTCATCGGCCCACCACAGCTCGATGACGAATTCGTCGACGATGCGCTTGGTCCTGGCATCGATTTCGACGCAATTTCTGGGGAAGAATCGGGGGTGGCCCGACAGCGTCAGCGACCGCTGAATCTCCGCGAGCCAAGCGGGCTCGATGTAGAGCGCCAGGATCAGGGTGTTTTGCGGCTGCGGCGCGTCGTGCAGGTAGGCGTGGGGCTCCCAGGCGTTGATCAACACCGCGGTCGTGTCGCTGAGCGGCTGCCGTACGCCGCGGACGGCGAACGCGCTGTCCGCACCGCCCGCCTTGAGCAGCACGTGGCAATGGTGATGGGCATGCTTGACGAGCGGGGCGTCCATGTCGAGCAGCGCGACACGGCCGAAGCGGCCCTGGAAGAGTTTGATGGCGGACGACACGGGGTTTCGGTCCGGCAAGGTATCGGAAGGCGTCTACTCTAGCCCGAGACGGCCGCCGGCGCAGCCGGTTCCAGGGTCGAAATCGGATCACGATTGCCGCGAGGGGAATCCTGCCGCAGGGTCGATGTCGAGGCTCGTTGGAGGGCGAAAATCACGTTTTCCCGCGTGGGCTTAGGCCCCCAACTGGTATATCATCCCGGCCGATCCGGCGCGGTTGCCGGGCGCAGAGGAGGCGAGCGTGCAGCGACGGAAATTCGTGATGGGTTCGGCGGCGGTATTGGGCGCGGCCGTATTGGGGCGCGGTGCCTGGGCTTCGGTGCCCAAACCGTATCGCTGGGATGCGGCCCCGCCGATCGACAGCGCCGCGGACGGCGCCGACTACGTCAAGTGGATGGTCGAGAACCGCGGCGAGTCACCGAAGTATCTGGGGATGCGCTGGAAGCGCTATCAGGTGCTGGTCAAGAACAAGGACCTCTGGCGCGACGCCGACAAACGCGCCTTCCTGCTGGTTCCGCGCGAGGAATTCACGCTCAAGCGCAATCTCGCGCGAGCCTATGACAACGCCTTTCTGGACATCGGTTACGGTGTCACCATCTCGGGACCGCACCTGGTCGGACGCATGACGAGTGCGATCGACGTGAAGTTCGGCGAAAAAGTGCTCGAAGTCGGTACCGGATCGGGTTACCAGTCGGCCTATCTCGCGAACCTCACCGACAAGGTCTGGACCGTCGAGATCATCAAGCCGCTCGCCGGGCGCACGCGCGGGGTGTACGACGATCTGATCGCCCGCGGCTACAGCGAATTCAAGTCGATCAAGACGAAATCCGCCGACGGCTACTACGGCTGGGAAGAGGCTGGACCGTTCGACAAGATCATCGTCACCTGCGGAATCGATCACGTTCCGCCCCCGCTGCTGCAGCAATTGAAGGTGGGCGGGATCATGGTGATCCCGGTCGGGCCGCCGGGCGCGCAGCGCGTGCTCCGCGTGGTGAAGGAAAAGGCGCCCGACGGCAGTATCACCATCACCAGGTCCGACCTGTACAACGGCCGCATCGTACCTTTCGTGCCGTTCACCAAGATCGAAGGCGATGTGATCAAGGGCACGCACAACAAGTAGTCCCCGCGCGGTTCGCTCGGGGCGGCCCGCCCGCCGCCCCGATGGCGCGACCACAGAAATGGTTAGCCCGTGACCGGCTCCGCCGATCGAAGTCCCAAGATAGCTTCCAGTCCGGCCGGCGCCGCGTCCGCGTACGACCTGGACCCGGGCGCGCGGCTCTATCTTTCGGTCGGCCTGATCGCGGGGGCGGTAATCGCCCTGCAGATATGCGTGATGCGCATATTTTCGGTCGGCAGCTGGGCACACTTCGGTTCGCTGGTGGTGAGCCTCGCGATGCTCGGCTTCGGCCTTACCAGCGCGGTGATGTGCATCGCCAAGAGCTTTTTCGAGCGGCACTGGCGCGGCGTGGCGGCGCTATCGCTGCTGCTGTTCGGACCGCTCACGGTGGCGGCGAACCTGCTGGCGCAGCAGCTGCCTTTCAACGCGATCTTTCTCGTCTCCGACCCGACGCAGAAGTGGCGCCTGGCGGGCAATTTCATTCTCTACATGCTCCCCTTTCTGGCCGGAGCCGTGTTCATCGGCACCGTGTTCCTGAAAGCGCAGCGCTTCTTCGGACGCGTTTATTTCGCCGACCTGACCGGCGCCGGGCTGTGCGGCCTGGTGTTCCTGGCCGCGATGTACTGGGTCGCTCCCGACGATCTGATCGTCGTCCCGCTCCTGCTGTGGTTCGCGGGAGCCGTGTTCTGGTTCGCCGCCGTGCGGCGCCGGACCGCGATCGCGGTGCTGTCGATCGTGGCGGTCGTGACGGTCGGCGCTCATTTCGTTTTGCCGCGCGCCCTCGACATCGGCAAGCTGGCGGTCTCGGATTACAAGGGCGTCGCCTACGCGCGCAAGTTTCCCGACAACCAGCGCGTCTACGAGAGCGTATCGCCGTTCGGATATCTCGAAATCTACTCGAGTTCCTACCTGCATTTTGCGCCGGGCCTGTCGGACAACGCGGCGTTCAATTTGCCGAACATGCCGGCGAATGCCTATCTGGGAATGTACATAGACGGCGACGGCCCGATCGGCGTGATTCGCGATCTGTCCGCCGAGCAGACCGCGTACTACCGCTTTCTGCCGATGTTCTATCCCTACGTGCTGAAGAGTTCGCCCGAAACCTTCGTGGTGCAGTTCGGCGGCGGCATTTCGACCTCGGTCGCGCTGCGCGGCAACTCGCGCAGCGTCACCGTGGCCGAGGGAAATCCGGCGGTGCTCGACGCGTTTCGCACCGACAAGGGATTGCGCGATTTCACCGGCGACATCCTGCATCACCCCAAGGTAAAGGTGATCGACTACGACGGCAGGCTCTATCTCTCGCATACCGGCAACCGCTACGACATCGTCGATTTGAGCCTCGCCGACTCGGCGGGCCTGTCGAGCCCGGGCGGATTCGCGATTGTCGAGAAATTTTCCTACACGCGCGAATCCATGCTCCACTACATGCGCGCGCTGAACGAAGGCGGAATCCTTTCGGTCACGCTGTGGAACAAGGAAGAGCCGCCCAAGTCGGTACTCAAGCTCTATGCCACGATGACGCAGGCGGCGCGCCAGTTCGACGAAGCGCGCATCGCCGACAGCTTCTTCGTCGTGTCGAGCTATCTCTCGACCGCCACGGTGCTCTACAAGCGCGGCGGATTCACCGCCGCGGAGGTCGCGAAACTGCGCGCGCACACGCACGCGATGTCGTTCGACGAAATCTACTCTCCGGGTTACGCGTTCGACGACCACCGCACCGCCGCGCTGCTCGAGAACTACGACCGCCGCGCCTTTTTCGGCGACGAACGAAAAACCGACGTCACTCTCGACCCGACTCTGGAGTCCGAGTCGCCGCCGGGCAATGCGGCCAACGCGGTGCCTGCGACCGACATGGGGCGGCTGGTCTGGCAGCGTCTGATCCGCGGCGGATGGGACGAAATCGCCGCGGCCTACCTGTTCGATACCCGGGCGCTCAGCAATGCGCGTCCGTATTTCGCCGCCTACGTCAAGACGGGGGATCTGCCGCGCGCGATGGACCGGCTCGAAATGCTGCAGGACGAGTGGGGTTACCTTCTTGTCTGGGCGACCCTCGCGATTGCCTGCCTGACTTCGATGTCGCTCGTTCTTCTGCCGGTGGTGTTCGGCTGGCGCACGATCTTCAGCCGGAGTCCCGGCAAGCTCCGCACCATCGTCTACTTCGCGTGTCTGGGAGCGGGTTACATCATGGTCGAGGTGGGGCTGATTTCCGAATTCATCCTCGCCCTGAGCAATGCCACGGTATCGGCTTCGATCCTGATCACCGGAATGCTCGTTTTCTCAGGGCTCGGCAGTTTCTTCTCGGAGCGCTATCTCGATCGGGCGCGCAACGTGCTGCCCGGGATTCTGCTCGCGACCGGCGTACTGCTGCTTGGCTATGGACTGTTTCTCGACCGGGCGCTCGACTGGATCGGCAGCTTGCCGTATTTCGCGCGGCTGCTATTTTGCTTCGCGCTGATATTTCCGCCGTCCTTTCTGATGGGGTTCCCGATGCCCATCGCGATGGCGACCCTGGGTCGACTCAACAAGCACCACATGTTTCTGTGGGCCTGGGGCATCAATGGATGCTTCTCGGTGATCGGCGCGGCGATCGTTCCCATCGTCTCGACTTCGTTCGGGCTGGATGCCGTGCTGATGTTCGCCGGCGCCGCCTACTTGCTGGCGATTCCCGCGTTCTTTGCGGTGCTGTTGCCGGCGAAGCCGGGGGCCACGACGCCGTCCGCCTGATTCGCGGGTTCCGCGATGGCCGGACGCCGCGCCTCCCATGACGTGCGCGAGGCGTGTTGCGGCGGTCGGCGCAGTGCGCGCTTGGCGTGCGCACTGCTGCTCGCATTCGGATTACAGTTCGCGTTTTCCGCTTCCGCCCAGGCTCCCTTGCCGATCACGAAGACCCTGCTGCAGCCCTTC
>JAOUFA010000314.1 GCA_029858545.1 Betaproteobacteria bacterium | reverse complement strand
CGAGGCCGGCGTAGATAAAGACGAACTCGGCGGCGAACAGCAGCCCCACGGCGACCCCCGGCCACAGCGTGCCGTCGCGCCCGAACAGCGCGATGCCGCGCAGCCGCGCCCAGACGAGCAGCAATCCGGCGGCAATGATCGAACGCAGCGCCGCCTGCATCACCAGTGAGACATCGGCAGCGGCGAGCTTGATCGTCACCTGCTGGAAACCCCACAACGCGGTGAGCAAGAGCATCAGCGCGAAGGCTGCGGAGTCGGGCGGTTTTCGATCGCTCGTCATGGTTTGCCGCGCATTGTATCCGCCCGGCACGATCCAAACCCAAGTAATAGAATCGCGCACATGCGCAGCCGTTCCCGATCTCTGCACAGACCCGGTCGCCCCGGCCGCGGCGGACCGCCGTGCCCGTGCTGATCAATGCGCTGATCGCGGGCCTCGCACTGGGCGCCGGCGCCAGCGCGGCGCTATGGTTTCTGTACCTGCGTCCATTGCGTGACCGACTGACGACCGAATTGGCGAACGCCCGGGTGATCGTCGATACCGCCTCGCAGGGCATCGTCACGATCGACGAGCACGGCTCGATTCTGCTTTTCAACCGGGCTGCGCAGCGCATGTTCGGCTACAGCCTGGCCGAGGCGCTCGGACAGAACGTCAGCCTGCTGATGCCCGCGCCGGAACGCGAACACCACGACGGTTACCTGCAGCGCTATCGGCACACGCACGAGAAGCACGTCATCGACAAGACGCGCGAAGTGACGGGACTGCGCCGCTCGGGCGAGACCTTCCCGATCGAACTGTCGATCAGCGCGGTCGAGGCGGGCGGTCGCCTTCTGTTCAGCGCGATCTTGCACGATATCACCGAACGCAAACGGCTCGAGGAGCGCATTCGCCACATGGCGCACTACGACGAGCTGACCGACCTGCCCAACCGCGCGCTGTTCTACGACCGGCTCAAACAGGCGATCGCTCTCGCGCGCCGCCAGGGCGACCGGATCGCGCTGATCTACCTCGATCTCGACCGTTTCAAGCCGGTCAACGATCACTATGGGCACCACACGGGCGACCTGCTGCTCAAAGCCGTCGCGCAACGTCTGCGCGCCGGCGTGCGAGAGTCGGACACGCTCGCACGCCTGGGCGGCGACGAGTTCGCCGTGCTCTTGCAGTCGGTGAATTCGCTGCGCGACGTCGCGGCGGTCGCCGAAAAACTGAGCGACAGTTTTTCGGCGCCGTTTCCGATCGACGATCTGATGATCTCGATCGGTGCCAGCCTGGGCACGTCGATCTTTCCCGACGAAGCCGACCATGCGGATGGTCTGGTCAAGGTCGCCGACCAGGCGATGTATCTCGCCAAGGCGCGGCAGCAGGCGATGGTCGCCGAAGTCGACGACGCCTACTACCACGCGAGCCACGATCCCAGCCAGGCGGAATGAATCGAGCCCGGCGGTCTGCCGGCCGGGCAGGGCTGCGTTTGCCCTAGGCCGGCCAGCCCTGCTCCCGCACCAAGTCTCCGAGCGCCTCGATCCACTCGGGCGCTTCGTTGAGGCAGGCAAGCAGGTGAAACTCGCTCCCGCCCGCGCCGAGGAAAGCGTGTTTGCCGGCGATCCCCAATTCCTCCAGCGTCTCCAGGCAATCGGCGACGAATCCCGGACAGACGACGTCCACCCGGCGCGCACCGGCGCGCGCGAGTTCGACCAGCGTCGGCTCGGTGTAGGGCTGCAGCCATTCGGTACGCCCGAAACGCGACTGGAAAGTGATCTTCCAGTCCGCCTCGTCCAGGCCGAGCGCCCCGGCGAGCAGGCGCGCGGTTCGATGGCATTCGTGAAAGTAAGGGTCGCCGCGCTCGACGGTGTATTTCGGCAGCCCGTGGAAGCTCATCACCAGCGGCGCGCCGCGCCCGTTCGCTTCCCAGTGGCGCCGCACCGAGGCGGCCAGCGCGGCGATGTACGCCGCGTGCTCGTGAAAATGCTTCACGACCCGTACTTCGGGAATATCGCGCGTGCGCGCGAGCCAGGCACCGAGCGCGTCGCTGATGCTCGCGGTGGTGCTCGCGGCGTACTGCGGGTAAAGCGGTACGAGCAGGATCCGGTCGCAGCCCGCGGCACGCAACGCGTCGAGCCGGTCGGACATCGACGGCCGGCCATAGCGCATCGCATAGTCCACCCGGGGCGCCTCGCTGCCCCGGCGCGCGCCGAACCAGTCGCGCAAAAGCCGCGCCTGGCGTTCGGTATGCACCGCGAGCGGCGAGCCCTCGGCAAGCCAGATCGAGGCATACTTGCGCGCCGATTGCCCGGCGCGCACCGGCAGGATCACGCCGTAGAGCAGCGGCAGCCAGAGCGCGCGTGGCAGCTCGACCACCCGCGGATCGGCGAGAAATTCGGCCAGGTAGCGGCGCACCGCCCGGGCGGTCGGCGCATCGGGCGTGCCGAGATTGACGAGCAGCACCGCGTCCCGCACGCCGCCGGCGCGATCGCGATGGGTTTCGATTCGCGGCTCGGGTCGGTAACGCGCCACGCGAAGAGGCTTCGGATCAGCCCTGCGACAATGCGCTGGAGAGCAGCTTCGCCGTGACGTCGACGATCGGCACGACACGGTTGTACGCCATGCGCGTCGGGCCGATCACGCCCACCGTGCCGACCACCTCGCCGTCCACCGAATAGGGCGCGGTCACCACGCTCACATCGTCCGGGGTGCCCACCCCCGACTCCCCGCCGATGAAGATCTGCACCCCCTCGCCGTGCAGCGACACGTCGAGGATCTGCAACAGCGACGTCTTGCGCTCGAGCAGCTCGAACAACTGGCGCATGCGCGACATGTCCTGCGACAGGTCCTCGATCGCGAGCAGGTTGCGCTCGCCCGAGATCACCCAGGGCTCGCTGCCCTGCTCGACCGCCCGGCTGCCGGCGTCGAACGCCACGGTCATCAGCTGGATCATGTCCTGGCGGATCTCGATCACCTCCTGCTGCAGCCGTGCGCGCACCTGCTCGAAACTCTGGCCGGAATAATTCTGGTTGATGTAATTGGCCGCCTCGATCAGCTCCGAGGGCGCGTAGTCGCGCGTGGTGAACAGGATCCGGTTCTGCACGTCGCCTTCCTGGGTCACCACGATCAGCAGCACGCGCTTGTCCGAGAGTTTGAGGAACTCGATCTGCCGGAAGGACACCGAGCGCCGGCGCGGCGTCATCACCACCCCGGCAAACTGCGTGAGCTGCGAGAGCAGTTGCGAGGCGGCATGAATCACGCGCTGCGGGTTGTCCGGATACAGCTGGTCTTCGAGCTGGTGGATCTCGCCGCTCTCCAGGGGCTTGATCACCAGCAGCGTATCGACGAAGAAACGGTAGCCCTGGGGGGTCGGAACCCGTCCCGCGGAGGTATGCGGGCTGTGAATGAAGCCCATTTCCTCCAGGTCCGACATGACGTTGCGGATCGTCGCCGGCGAGAGCTCGAGCCCCGAGTACCGGGACAGCGTGCGCGAGCCAACCGGCTGGCCTTCGGCAATGTAGCGCTCAACCAGGGTCTTGAGCAGGATCTGGGCGCGTTGGTCCAGCATGGGTTCATTTTACACAAGGCAGGGTCACGCAGCGCGCCGCCGGCCGGCATGTTTCGTTCGCGCCGCCGCCTATGGTTAAATCGTGGCATGGCCACCAACTTTCGACGCATCGCATTGATCGGCAAGCTGCACAGCCCGGAAATTACCGTTTCGCTGCGCAGCTTGTGCGATTTCCTCGAATCGCGTGGCTGCTCGGTGTTGGTCGAGCTGGCGACCGCGCAGAGCCTCGGCGGCGGCCTCGCCGGCGTACCCTATGAGGCCATCGGCCGCGACGCCGACCTTGCGGTGGTGATCGGCGGCGACGGGACGATGCTTTCCGCGGCGCGCAATCTGGTGCCCTTCCGCGTGCCGCTTGTCGGCATCAACCAGGGGCGCCTGGGCTTCATGACCGACATCGCGCTGGAGGGCATGCGCGAGTCCCTGGGCGCCGTGCTCGACGGACGCTATGCCCTGGAGGAACGCAGCCTGCTCGACGCCGAAATCCGGCGTGACGGCGAGGTGCTGCTGCATACCCTCGCGCTCAACGAGGCGGTCGTCGGCAAGGGTTCGCAGGGCCGTCTGATCGAGTTCGAAGTGCACCTGGACGGCGAACACGTCTATACCCTGCGTGCCGACGGCCTGATCGTCGCGACACCGACCGGCTCGACCGCCTACTCGCTCTCCGCGCAGGGCCCGATATTGCAGCCCTCGGTGGCGGCCTTCGCGCTGGTGCCGCTCAATCCGCACACCCTCTCGGCACGCCCGGTGAGTGTGAGTGATCGTTCGGTGATCGAAATCCGCCTGGTTCGGGCACTCGATGCGCGCGCGCATTTCGACGGCTACGCGCTCGCCGATATGTCGCAGGGCGACCGGCTGCTGCTGCGCCGTTCGGCGGACACGGTGCGCTTCATCCACCCGCCTGGCTACAGCTATTTCACGATGCTGCGCGAGAAACTGCACTGGAACGCCTCGACGCACCGCGCCGAAGCGGATCTGGAGTAGGCGATATGCTGCGCGCCCTGGGGGTCCGCGATTTCGTCATCATCGAGCGCGTCGAACTGGAACTCGGCGCGGGCTTCACCGTGCTCACCGGCGAGAC
>JAOUFA010000315.1 GCA_029858545.1 Betaproteobacteria bacterium | reverse complement strand
AGACCCGTCTGCGCGCCCTGCAATCGGGCGCCAAGGACTTCCTCACCAAACCCTTCGACAATCTCGAAGTGCTCACCCGGATCGCCAACATCCTGGAGGTGCGCATGATGCACAACCGGGTGCGCGAACACAATCGCGAACTTGAACTCCGGGTACAGGAGCGCACCCGCGAACTGCACGACACGCGCCTTGAAATCATCCGCCGCCTCGGCCGTGCCGCCGAGTACCGCGACCACGACACCGGCCAGCACATCCTGCGCATGAGCAAGTATTCCGAGGCCCTCGCGCGCGCCTCCGGGATGACCGATGCGGAAGCCGGATTGCTGCTGCAGGCCAGTCCGATGCACGATATCGGCAAAATCGGCATCCCGGATCGGATTCTTCTCAAAGCGGGTTCGCTGGAACCGGAAGAAAAACGCATCATGGAGACGCACACCACGATCGGCGCCGAACTCCTCGCCCATCATTCCTCTGACCTGATGCAGGAAGCGCGCGTCGTCGCGCTCACCCATCACGAACGATGGGACGGCACGGGCTATCCTCAACAATTGCGCGGCGACGAGATTCCGCTCTCAGGACGCGTGGTGTCCCTGTGTGACGTGTTCGACGCCCTGACGAGCAAGCGCCCCTACAAGCCGGCCTATTCGGTCGACGATTCGATCGCCTACCTCACCGCGAACCGCGGCAAGCATTTCGATCCCGCGCTGGTCGATCGGTTTGTGTCGATCATGCCGGACATCCTCGTCATCATGGAACAGCACCCGGAGCCGACCGCCGAGGCGTAGTTGCCGGTCGCCAGTTGAATCCGACTGCAGTGATAGCATCCGCCAATGGCTCATTGGACGGATGCTCACGCGATCGACCTCACGCGCATCCTGCGCCCCGGCGACGGCCTGCTATGGGGACAGGGGCCGGCTGAACCACAGACCCTCGTCGAAGCCCTGGTCGCGCAACGCGCGGCGCTTTCCGGATGCAGCGCCTTTCTCGGCGTCAATTACACGGGCATCGTCCGTCCGGAGCACGCCGATCACCTGCGGCTGAGCGCCTACTGCGGCGCAGGTCACAACCGGGCGCTCGCCGATGCGGGCGTCCTCGATATCCATCCGCACCCCTATTCGCGCCTCGCGGACCTGATCCGCAGCGGCAGGATTCGTGCCGATGTCGTTTTGCTCCAGGTGAGCCCTCCCAATGAGCGCGGCGAATACAGTCTTGGGCTCGCCGCCGAATACCTGGTGCCGGCGCTGGAACGCGCGCGCGCGATTATCGCCGAGGTCAACGATCAGGTGCCATGGACCTATAGCGAGCGTTTGTTGCGCGACTCGGATATCGCGCTTGCGCTGCCAAGCTCGCGCACACCCGCCGGGGTGCCGGTCGCTGCGCCCGGCGACACCGAACGCCGTATCGCACTACACGCCGCGCCGTACATATCCGACGGTGCGACGCTGGAATTGGGTCTGGGCAGCCTGCCCGACGCGATTCTTGCCGCCCTTGGCGAACGGCGCGATCTGGGCATCCACAGCGGCGCCCTGGGCGATGGCATCGTCGATCTGATGCACCGCGGCGTCGTAACCAACGCACGTAAGCCCATCGACGCGGGGCAGACGGTCGGCGGCGTCCTGTTCGGCACCCGCAAACTGTTCGACTTCGCACGCAACAATCCGGCGATCCAGCTTCGTTCCGTGGAACACACCCATGCACCGGGCATCCTCGCGCAGTTCGAACGCTTCATCGCGATTAATTCAGCGATTGAAGTCGACCTCACCGGCCAGGTCAATGCTGAGGTCGCGCAGGACCGCTACCTCGGTGCGGTCGGCGGCGCGCTCGACTTCATTCGCGCCGCCAATCAATCTCGCGGTGGTGCATCGATCATCGCCCTGCCTTCATCGATCGGCGCGAAAGCCTCGCGCATCGTTGCGCAAATTGCCGGACCGGTGACAACGCCGCGCAGCGAAGCCGGCGTATTCGTCACCGAATGGGGCGCCGCGGACCTGCGCGGCCTGACTCTGCGCGAGCGGGTTTCGCGCATGATCGCGATCGCACACCCGCAGTTTCGGGAGCCTCTGGAGCGCGAAGCTCACAAGCTCGGTTTGCTGCGCCCGAAACGCTGACACTGCGCGCGCCGGCCGCTCTACCGGAACTCGCGCAACTCCTTCACCGTCCAAAAGGGCAGCGACGCCAGGCCGATGAATGCCAGTGCGAATCCAATCCCGGCCACGTAGCCGCCGCTCAGATCGTGCAGCACGCCGCCCATCAGCGACCCGAACGCGGCGCCCAGCGCATTGGTCGCGAACAGCATGCCGTAGATCGACGCCACGCGCGGCCCCGCGAATCGGCGCGCGCAGATGGTGGAGATGATCGGTCCGCGCAACCCCATGCACAATCCAAATACCGCCACGAATCCGCCCAGCAGCGCGACGGACGGTCGCGCGACGATGCCCAGCATCAGGGCCATGCCCGCGGCCGACCCGACGAAACTGGCGCTGATGGTCTGGCGGTAGCCGAAGCGCTCGCAGAGGAATCCGCTGCTCATGACGCTCGCCGCAGAGAGCATCCCCAGCGCGCCGTACGCCCCGGCGGCGGCAAGCGGCGAAAAGCCGGCATCGATCAGGAACGCAATCAGTTGCACAATGATCGTGAACATCCCCGCCGCGGTGCAGAAGAAGGCCGCCGCCATGCCCCAGAAGATGCGCGTGCGCAGCGCGCCGCTTAGCGTCGAACCCCCGCCCTGCGCGTGCCTGTCGCGCTCCGCGCGATACCCGGAATGTCCCGCAGCTATGCGCCGCCAAGGCAGCGCGAGCAGCAGCAGCGGCAGCATCCCCAGCAGAGCGCCGCCAAGCACCCTGTATGCCGTGCGCCAGTCATAGCTCTGCACCAGCCACTGCGTCAGCGGCACAAAGATGATCGCCCCGACGCCGACCGCCGAGAACGCGACGCCGAGCGCGACCGACAGGCGGGCACGGTACCAGCGTGCGAGCAACGCGGATGCGGGCACCATCCCGGTCATCGCCACGCCGATCCCGATCTGCACGCCGATCAGCACATAGAACTGCCATGGGTGGGCCATCGAGGCGGCGAGGAAGAACGCGCTCGCGACCCCGGCAAGCCCGGCCCCGTAGACCCAGCGCGGCCCGATACGGTCGAACACCTGTCCCACCAGAGGTGCCACGCAGGCACCCACGACCAGATAGACCGAGTAGACGCTGGTCAGTTGCGCACGCGCCCAGCCGAATTCCTGCTGCAAAGGAAGCAGGAACACCGTATAGGTGTCGCCGATTCCGCGTCCCAGCATGTTGAGCACGAAACACAGCGCGAGCACACCGAGCGCGGTACGCCGATCGCGCTCGGCATCATCATTTGGTGCGGCCAAGATCTGCTCGGAGGCCTGGCTGCGCCGCTAGGGCACGATCGGAAAAATGCACGGCATCAGGCGTCGAGGGTCTCGAGCCCGAATACCTGCCTCAGGTACGCCAGATACCGAGGGTCTTTGCACACCGTCTTGCCCGGAGAATCCGAAACCTTGGCCACCGGCTGGCCGTTGCACTCGGTCATCTTCATGACGATGTTCAGCGGCTCGTAGCCCAGATCGTTGGTGAGGTTGGTCCCGATGCCGAAGGAGGTCTTGGCCTGCCCATGAAAATGCCGCGCGATCTCGATCGCCCGCGGAAACGAAAGCTGGTCGGAGAAGATCAGCGACTTGGAGCGCGGATCGACCCGGTTTCTGAGATAGTTCCCGATGAGGCGCTCGCCCCATTCGATCGGATCGCCCGAATCGTGCCGCGCGCCGTCGAAGAGTTTGCAGAAATACATGTCGAAATCGCGCAGAAACGCATCCATGCCATAGGTATCGGACAACGCGATACCCAGGTCACCGCGGTACTCCTTGGCCCAGGTATCGAACGCAAACACCTGCGAATCGCGCAGGCGCGGTCCCAGCGCCTGGCAGGCCTGCATGTACTCGTGCCCCATGGTGCCCAACGGCGTAATGCCGATATTCATCGCAAACCAGACGTTCGAGGTTCCCGCGAAGTGCTCGGGTACTTCGTGCTGGAGGGTCTGCAAGACTTCGTCCTGCCAGGCGCGCGAAAAGCGCCGCCGCGTGCCGAAATCGGAGATCTTGAATTCGAGCGCGGGTTCGACTTCACGCAATAGACCAATCTTGGCCATCAGCCGTCTGCGTCCTTCGTCAAAATCGGGCTGTGGCCGGTTGCGCCGAAAATAGACTTCCGAGACGATCGACAGAACAGGAATCTCATAGAGTGTGGTATGCAGCCACGGTCCGCGAATCGTGATGTCGAACTCACCCGTCTCCGGATCGGTTCCGACCTGAATGTACTTTTCGTTGAATTGAAACAACCCGATGAAATCGACGAAGTCCGATTTCATGAAACGCAATCCGCGCAGGTAAGCGAGTTCCTCCTCGCCAAAACGCAGCCGGCACAGATCGGAGATTTCCGCGTGGATTTCCTCCCGATAGGGCGTCAAATCCACTCCCTCGTTCCGGCATTTGAACCTGTATTCGACCTGGGCACCCGGGAACTGATGCAGCACGACCTGCATCATGGTGAACTTGTACAGATCGGTATCGAGAAGCGACTGGATGATCACGGCAATCTCCGCAGACCG
>JAOUFA010000019.1 GCA_029858545.1 Betaproteobacteria bacterium | reverse complement strand
GCTACAACGAGCAGGCGGCGAAACTCGCCTGGGAGCGTACGGTCGCGTTCTTCAGGAAGCATCTCGCCTGACACCCGGCGGAGTGCGCTGGCGAGGCGACGAGGGGAGCTTCGCGCGAGTTCCCCTCGTCGACCACGGTACTCGGCAGCCTTGGCCCGGTGCCTCGTCGAACAGATAGAACCCGGAGGAGAGAATGATTCGACGATTCACCAGCGCCGCGTGGACGGCTGCATGGCTGTAATTCAGTACGGCGCTGGCGGCAACGCTGCACAAGCTCTACAGCGTGGCCAGGGCACCGGTCGAGGGCGAGCAGATCACTTTCTGCGATACGGGCCACCTCGCGTCGGTTGGCTGGTTCGTCGGGCACGAATTGCGCGGCAACCGGAAAGTGAAGATGTACGACGGCTCGATGGTCGAGTGGACCAAGGACCCGAAGGTGCCTGTGGAGCAGAAACTCGCCTATTGACGGCGAGCATGGATTCGGCCGGACCGGCAGTCTGGCCGGCTCAGACCCGCTGCCGGATGTGATGGCGCCGGCGCGCTTCCGATACGAACTCTTCCATGTCCGGATCGATCGCATTGCGCGAGGAGACGATGCCGATGGGCACGCCGTCTTCGACGACCGGCAGATGGCGAAAGCCGTTTTCGTGCATCACGAGCAACGCGTAGCCGAAGCTTTCGTCGGGCGCGATCGACTTGGGCGTTTTCGTCATCACGTCTTCGAGCCGGGTGCGATCGGGGTCGAGCCCGCGCGCGATGACCCGGAATACGGCGTCGCGCTCGGTGAAAATTCCGACCAGGCGCCGGTCCTCAACGACCACCACCGCGCTGACCTTCTTGCGCGCCATCATCTTGGCGATATTGCGCACGCTCTCGTCGGGCGCTGCCGTGAGAAGCCTCTTCGGCTCTATGACGTTTTTGACGCGTTGGCTGAACACGGCGCGCTTCCTCCGGGGATCTGGCGTGGAGTTCTATGTTCGACGAGGCTAGCCTCTGCCTGAGCGGCAGCCTTGATCGCGATCAAACCCATGCCTCGATTGCGGCCGGCGAACGCCCGCCCACCGAGGCCCGCGTACTCGCTACAATGCGCTCCCGGACATCGAACGGCGCGGTCGTCACCCGCCGTGCTGCAGAACCTTTCAGCTTCGGCGGAGCGAAACAGTCGGGCTTCGGCGAGCCCGAGGCGGGGTGCACCGGGATAGAGTTCTTCACCAAGTACCGCGTTGCGTACAGGAAGTACCGCTGCAATGGCAAGGCGGACCAAAGGAGAGGCCGGAGTGAATTCGGATCCGAATGTCGATTGGCCACTGGCCACGCATCGCCTATTCAAAGCGGCGGGGGTGAATCTGGTCGGTTTCGTCCCCGACGCGGGACACAAACGTCTGATCGAACTGTGCCAGGCCGACAGCACAATGCGCACGGTGACCCTCACCAGCGAGGAGGAGGGCATCGGCCTCGCAGCCGGTGCATGGCTCGGCGGCGAGCGCTCGGCGATCCTGATGCAGTCGAGCGGTGTGGGCAACACCATCAACGCGCTCGGCATGATGAAGGAGTGCCGTTTCCCGATGCTGATGATCGTCACGATGCGCGGTGAGTTCGGCGAATTCAATCCCTGGCAACTGCCGATGGGTCAGGCGACGCGCACGACGCTCGAGGCGATGGGCGCGGTGGTCGAGCGCGCGAACGAGCCGCGCGAGGTCGCGCCGAGCATCGAGGCGGCGCTGCGGCTCGCCTACAACAGCTATGTCGCGGTCGCGGTGCTGATCTCGCAGCGCGTGATCGGCATCAAGAGCTTTCAGGAACAAATAGACAAATGAGCGCGAGCCTGCATCGAAGGGATGTGGTGAAGACGCTGCTCGCGGATCGTGGCGATCTGCTGGTAGTGACGGGTCTCGGTTCGGCGGCCTGGGACTGCGCCGCAGCGGGCGACCATGCCCTCACCTTTCCGATGTGGGGAGCGATGGGACTTGCGGCGATGACCGGCCTTGGACTGGCGCTCGCACGGCCCGCGCGGCGCGTGCTGGTGGTCACCGGTGACGGCGAAATGCTGATGGGGCTCGGATCGCTCGCGACGATCGGTTCGAGCAAGCCCGCCAACCTCGCTGTCGTGGTGCTCGACAATGAGCGCTACGGCGAGACCGGTATGCAGGCGACGCATACCGCGAAGGGCGTGGAGCTCGCTGCGGTGGCGCGCGCCTGCGGCTTCGCCGAGGCGCGCACGCTCACGCGCGCGGACGAGCTTCCTGCGCTGCACGAGACGATACACAGGGGGGCGGGGCCGGTCTTCGCCGCGATTAAGATCGTCGCCGAGAAAGTGCCGCTGGTGCTGCCGCCGCGCGACGGGGCACTGCTCAGGGCGCGCTTTCGCCGGGCCCTGCTCGGTGAGCGCGCCGACCTGCAGTAGGCCGGACGATGGCCTGGCTCGAACCCGTCACGCTGCGCGGTCAGGTGGCGACGCTCGTGCCGCTCGCGCAGCAGCATTGCACGGACCTTGTCGAAGCGGTGCGCGACGGCGAGCTGTGGAAGCTCTGGTACACGAGTATTCCGACGCCCGAGGGGATGGGCGTAGAAATCGATCGGCGCATCGGTTTGCAGGCGAAGGGAACGATGCTGCCCTTCGCGGTGATCGCGAATGCAAGCGGTCGCGCGGTGGGCATGACCACTTACATGAACGTCGAGGCCGTGCACCGGCGCGTCGAGATCGGTTCCACCTGGTACCGCCGGAGCGTGCAGCGCAGCGCGCTCAATACCGAGTGCAAGCTGATGCTGCTGCGCCATGCCTTCGAGACGCTCGACTGCATCGCGGTCGAGTTCCGCACCCACTTCTTCAATTCGCAAAGTCGGCGCGGCATCGAGCGGCTGGGCGCGAAGCTGGACGGCATCCTGCGCAGCCACCAGGTCGCGGCGAACGGAACCCTGCGCGATACCTGCGTGTACAGCATCACTGCGGCGGAGTGGCCGACGGTAAGGGTGCACCTCGCCTGGCAGATAGGCAAACCGCGAGGTGCTTCAGATCCGCGTGGTGACTAGCCGATGTGCTGTTTGAAGAACGCGAGAGTGCGCTCGCGTGCGAGTTTGGCACTCGGCGCATCAAAGGAACCGCGCTGGTCGCAATTGAAGCCGTGGCCGGCGGCGTACAGGTGCACGGTTTGCCTGGGATGCGCCGCGGCGAGCGTCTTCACCCCTGCTACCGGAATATGGTCGTCGCGCTCGCCGTAATGCAGCATCACCGGACACTTCGGTTGGCTGGCGATCGACGTGTCGGTGGTCGTTCCGCCGCCGTAGTAGGGTACTGCGCAGGCGATTCCGGACACTCGCGCCGCGGCCATCCAGGCGACGTAGCCGCCCCAGCAATAGCCGACTATGCCCACCTTGCCTGCGGAGGCGATCGCCTTGACTGCGGCTTCGACGTCTTTCATCGCGTCGTCGACGCTGATCTTGCCGCGTAACTCCATGCCAGCTTGGATGTCGGGCGGGGTGTAACCCAGATCGACGTTCGGCTGCGTGCGGTCGAACAGTGCCGGGGCGATCGCGAGATAGCCGTCCGCCGCGTAGCCGTCGGCGACCGAGCGGATATGCGAATTCACGCCGAAGATTTCCTGGACCACGACCACCGCGCCGCGCGGCTTGCCGGTGGGGTCCGCGCGGTAGGCGGCGAGCTTGTGGTCGTCGGTCGCGGTGAGTTCGATCATCTTGCCCATCGGTTCTCCTCCTCGTTCTCAGGGCCGGCGATTGCCGGAGTCGCCATTTTATGCGTCTTCCGGCCGATTGCATGCGGCGGGTAGAATCATGACCCATGAACCAAGTACGCGGGAACTGCGGGGCCGCGCGGCGGAACTTCGACGCGGTGATCGGCGGTCCGGCGATGCACATCGGCCTGTGCACCGAGCCTGAGTGCATCGCGGAGATCGTCTACCTGCCGCGATCGCGCGCGGTGATCGCGCCGCGCAACCGGCTTGCCGAACGCGCGGCAAGACAAATCGAGCGCTACCTGGCCGATCCCGATGCGGGCTTCGATTTTCCGCTCGCCGAGGCGGGCACGGATTTTCAGCGGCGCGTCTGGCAGGCAATGCGGGGCATCGCGCGTGGCCGGACGCAGACGTACGGCGAGATGGCTCGGGTGCTCGGTTCGGCCCCGCGCGCGGTCGGTCAGGCCTGCGGTGCGAACCCGTTTCCGATCGTCATTCCCTGCCACCGCGTGGTGGCCGCGGGCGGGTTGGGCGGTTTTTCTCACGCGAGCAAAGGCTTTCTGATCGAGGTCAAGCGGTGGCTATTGACGCACGAGCACGCGCCTCTCGGCTAGCCGCGGCCGATGCGGCGCTGCTCGACGCGTTCGGCGATGCACTGTGGCTTGAAGACGGGTTGTCGAAGAACACGCTCGAGTCGTATCGGCGTGACCTCGCCCAGTTCGCGGCGTTCCTTCGCGGGCGGGGCCTCGCCTCGGCGGTCGAAGCGGATCTATTCGCGTTTTTCGCCGCGCGCAAGGGCCGCGCCTCGAGCGCCGCGCGTCTGCTCTCGAGCCTCAAGCGCTTCTATCAATACTGCCTGCGCGAGCGGAAGATCGAAACCGACCCGACGATCAAGCTCGATCCGCCCAAGCGCGTGCCGCGTTTTCCGAAGAGCCTCTCGGAGGCCGACGTCGAGGCGCTCCTCGACGCACCCGATGTCGCGACGCCGCTGGGCCTGCGCGATCGCGCGATGCTGGAACTGCTCTACGCCTGCGGCCTGCGCGTCTCGGAACTCGTCGGAATGAAGGTGTTCGAAGCGAATCTCGACGCGGGAGTGGTGCGCATCTTCGGCAAGGGAGCAAAGGAGCGGCTCGTTCCGCTCGGCGAGGAGGCGGTCGGCTGGCTGCAGCGCTACGTGAAGGAGGGGCGCGAGGCGTTGCTCAAGCGACGGACTGCACCGGCGCTCTTCGTCACCGAGCGCGGCGCGGGCATGACGCGCCAGGCCTTTTGGCACAACATCAAGCGCTACGGGGCGCAGGCAGTTCCGGGCAAGCAGCTCTCGCCGCATGTGCTGCGTCATGCCTTCGCCACCCACCTGATCAATCACGGCGCCGACCTGCGCGTCGTACAGCTATTGCTGGGGCACGCCGACATCTCGACCACGCAGATCTACACCCATGTCGCGCGCGAACGTTTGAAGACCCTGCATGCCAAGCACCATCCGCGCGGATGAAGCGACCGAGCCATAGCGAAACCCCGGCGACGCAATTCCTCCGAGCCAAGGGCGTTGCGTTCAGCGAGCACTTCTACGAATATGTCGAGCGCGGCGGCACCGCGGTGTCGGCGGCCGCGCTCGGCGTGCCCGAGCATGCGGTGGTGAAAACCCTCGTAATGGAGGACGAAAGTGGCGCGCCGCTCATTGTGCTGATGCACGGCGATCGCGAAGTCTCGACCAAGAATCTCGCGCGCCAGGCGGGCAGAAAGCGCATCGAGCCCTGCAAGCCCGAGGTCGCGCAGCGCCACACCGGCTACCAGGTCGGCGGTACTTCGCCCTTCGGCACGCGAAAGGCGATGCCCGTGTACATGGAACGCTCGATCACGGAGGTGGAGCGCATTTACATCAATGGCGGGCGGCGCGGTTTTCTGCTTGGCCTCGCGCCTGGCGAAATCGTGCGCACGCTCGCGCCGCAGTTCGTGGAGGCGGCGTTGGCGTGACGCCGCCTTCGCCGGTCGAGCAAAGGTAGAATCCCGCCCCATGCACTCCACCGCCGTTGTCGCGCTCGCCGTCCTCGCCGCCTATCTGCTCGGCTCGATCTCCTTCGCCGTGGTCGTGAGCAAGCTGATGCGCCTGCCCGATCCACGCAGCTACGGCTCGAAAAATCCCGGGGCGACCAACGTACTGCGCACCGGCCGCAAGCTTGCCGCGGTGTTGACGCTCCTCGGCGACGCGGGCAAGGGCTACGCCGCGGTGTGGCTCGCGCGCCTCTATCTCGGCGAATCGGCGGCCGCGGGGATCGACATTCCGCTCGTCGGACTCGCGGCATTCTTCGGCCATCTGTTTCCGGTGTTTCACCGCTTGCAGGGCGGCAAGGGCGTGGCGACCGCGGCCGGGGTGCTGTTTGGCTTCGATCTGTGGCTCGGACTCGCGACGCTTTCCACCTGGGTCGCGATTGCGGCATTCTTTCGCCTGTCCTCGCTCGCCGCGCTGATTGGCTCGATCTTCGCGCCGGTCTATGCCTGGTGGCTGTTCGGCCTGCGACCCGTGTTTCCGGCCGTGTTCGCGATCGGCGTGCTGCTGATCTGGCGCCACCGCGGAAACATTGCGCGCCTGCTTGCCGGGCAGGAAACGCGCATCGGCGAGAAAGCCAAGCCTTCCTAAGGGGGTTCGGCAATTCCCGATGCCTCGCCAAGCTCCCAGCGCGGGCGCACGGTGAAGGCATTGCGCCGTGGTGCCGCCAACCCCGCATTCACGCGCAACGCCGCGGCGAAAGCGATCATCGCGCCGTTGTCGGTGCACAGCTCCGGCTCGGGGTAGAAAACCTCGAAACCGCATCGCTTACCCCGAGCGTCGAGCGCGGCGCGCAGGGAGCGGTTGGCGCCGACGCCGCCTGCCACCACCAGCCGCGCAAGTCCTGTTGCGTCCATCGCTTGTGCGCACTTGGCAACAAGCACATCGACCACCGCGTCCTCGAACGCGCGCGCGACATCGGCGGTGAATTCCTCGCTCGGCTCCCTGCCGCGCACCAGCGTCAGAACGGCAGTCTTAAGCCCCGAGAAGCTGAAGTCGAGATCGCCGCTGTCCATCATCGGGCGGGGCAGTCGATAGCGTCCACTTACTCCGCGCAGCGCGACTTGCGACAGCGCGGGCCCGCCCGGGTAGCCCAGCCCGAGCAGCTTGGCGGTCTTGTCGAAGGCTTCGCCCGCTGCGTCGTCCTGGGTCTCGCCCAGGAGCAGGTAGCGCCCGACGGCGTCGACGCGCATCAGCTGGGTGTGCCCGCCCGAGACGAGCAGGGCGACGAAGGGAAACCCGGCGGGCCTGGCCGAAAGGAGCGGCGAGAGCAGATGGCCCTCGAGATGATGGATGCCGAGTGCCGGAACGCGCAACGCGAGGGCAAGCGCATGAGCGAAGGAAGCGCCTACCAACAATGCGCCGGCAAGTCCCGGCCCCTCGGTGTAGGCAACAAGGCCGAGGTCTGAAACATCGCATCCGGCGCGACCGAAGACCTCGCGCGCGAGCGGGATGATACGGCGGATATGGTCGCGCGAGGCGAGTTCCGGAACCACCCCGCCGTAGGCCTCGTGCATCGCAACCTGCGAGTGCACCGCGTGGGCAAGCAGCCGCATCGCCCCCAGATCGTAGAGGGCGATGCCGGTTTCGTCGCAGGAGCTTTCCAAGCCGAGGATGAGCACAGGGACGCCATTCTAGCCGGGGGTGGCGGGCTACCCGTGCTTAGGGCTATAATCCGCCCCTTTCTTAATCCCCAGACTCCAGGGAACTGAATGCCGACCGTACGCATCAAGGAAAACGAACCCTTCGAAGTGGCGATGCGCCGCTTCAAGCGCACCGTTGAAAAGACGGGCCTGCTCACCGAACTGCGCGCGCGCGAGTTCTACGAGAAGCCGACCTCCGAGCGCAAGCGCAAGCTGGCGGCCGCGGTGAAGCGCCACCATAAGCGCCTGCGCGGCCAGACGTTGCCGAAGAAACTGTACTGATGGAAATAGCGGGAGACTGATCTCCCGGGGCTTGCAGCAATCGCCTACGCGGGCGCAGACGGACTTGACGGCCGTTTAGCCCGCGTTTTCATTTGTGCTTCCTGGACAATCTGAACCATGACGCTCAAGGAACGGATCACCGAGGACATGAAAGCCGCGATGCGTGCGAGGGACGCGGCGCGCCTGTCGGCAATCCGTTTGCTGCTCGCCGCGCTGAAGCAGAAGGAAGTCGATGAGCGGGTGGAGCTGGGCGACGCGGAGGTGATCGCGATCATCGAGAAACTCATCAAGCAGCGCCGCGAGTCGATCACCCAATTCGAAGCGGCCGGGCGCAGCGAACTGGTGGCGGGAGAGAAATTCGAGGCTGAGCTGCTCACGACCTATCTGCCGCAGCGGCTGGGTGAAGCCGAGGTCGCGCAAGCGATCCAGGCGGCGATCGCCGAGACCGGCGCCGTGAGCGCCCGGGATATGGGCAAGGTAATGGGACTGCTCAAGTCCCGGCTGGCTGGCCGCGCGGACATGACCCAGGTATCGGCGCTGGTGAAAGCCCGACTCGCCGGTTGAGCCGGTAAACTGGCGGGAGGTGCCCGCTTTCCCGCCGAGGGATTTCGTAGAATCCAGGAGGAGCGAGTGCTCGAAGTGGCACCAATGGGCGAATTCTCTTACCTGCCACGGCCGGAGTCCCCGATTCATTGATCCCCGAGTCATTCAAGCAGGACCTCCTCAACCGCGTCGACATCGTCGACCTGGTGTCGCGCTATGTCCAGTTGAAAAAGGGCGGCGCAAACTATCAGGGCCTGTGCCCTTTTCATACCGAGAAGACACCGTCCTTCACGGTCAGCCCGACCAAGCAGTTCTATCACTGCTTCGGCTGCGCGGCGCATGGCAATGCGATCGGTTTCCTCATGTCGTATTCGAGCCTGGGCTACGTCGAGGCGATGAAGGAGCTTGCCTCGACGGTGGGCATGCAGCTGCCCGACTGGCGGCCCGACTCCCCCGAGCAGGCGGCGAAGAAGGAACATGAGACCGATCTCTACGAGATGATGGTGCGGGCATCGGATTTCTTCCGCGCGCAACTGAAGAACGCGCCGCGCGCGATCGAATACCTCAAGGGGCGGGGCCTGACGGGGGAAATCGCGGCGCGCTTTCGCATCGGCTACGCACCCGACGACTGGCAGGGACTGCGCGCTGTGTTCCCCAAGTACGAAGACCCGGCGCTGGTCGATTGCGGCCTGGTAATCGAAAATGAAACGAAGCGCTACGATCGCTTTCGCGACCGCGTGATGTTCCCGATTCTCAACGCACGCGGTGCGGTGATCGGTTTCGGCGGACGGGTGCTCGGCGAAGGCGAGCCCAAGTACCTGAACTCGCCCGAGACGCCGTTGTTCGAAAAGGGGCACGAGGTTTACGGCTTGGTGCAGGCGCGCGAAGCGGTGCGCAGCGCTGGACGCGTGCTGGTGGTCGAAGGCTACATGGATGTGGTGGCGCTTGCGCAATTCGGAATCGGCTACGCGGTGGCGACACTCGGCACCGCGACCACCCCGATTCACGTTTCGAAACTGCAGCGGCTCGCCGATGAAATCGTGTTCTGTTTCGACGGTGACGCGGCGGGGCGCAGGGCCGCTTGGCGCGCGCTGGAGGTGAGCCTGCCGCTCGCCCAGGATCACAAGCCAATCCGCTTTCTGTTCCTGCCGGCCGACGACGACCCGGATAGTTTCGTGCGCCGCGAAGGCCGCGAGGCCTTCGAGCGCGCGCTGCGCGGCGCGCAGACGCTGTCGGCGTTTCTGCTTGCGGAATTGCGCGCGCAATCCGATCTCGCGACTGCCGAGGGGCGCTCCAAGTTTCTCGCCGAGGCAAAACCCCATTTGCATAAGATCAGCGCCCCCGCGCTCAGGCTCCAGATCGTGAAAGAGGTCGCCGAGTTCGCGCGTGTGCAGCAGGATGAGGCGGAGCGCTTAATGGATCTTCGCCCTGCTTCCAGTTACCCGCGCAGTGCGCCGGCGCGCAGCGCGCCGCCGCTCACCGGAAGCCAGGAACGCAATCTGCTGCGTTGTGTCGTGGCCAATCCGACTCTCGCCGCTGAGTTGGACGCCGCGCTGTTCGACGCGCAGCAGCCTGAAACGGAAATCCTGCACCTGTTCGCGTCCTGGAGCGTGGAGGGGACGCTGCCGAGCCAGGCACTGCTCGCAGAACGTTTTCTGGGCGGCCGTCACGAGGCGATCATGGCCGAGGCGCAGGCTGCCGCCCTCGAACACGAGTTGAGCGAAGATGACGCGGTACGGATTTTTCGCCAGATCCAGCTCGCGTTGCGCATCCAGCGCAAGAATGAAGAGGTCGAGGCCGTAAGGCGTCAGGTCGAGTCCGATCCACGCAGCCGCGATCTGCAGGTGGAACTGCGGCGCCACACGGCGGAACTCGCGCAACTGAAGGGACAACGCTTGTAGATTCAAGACTTTGGTACAATATAAGGTTTCTCCGGTGCAAAACCCTGCGCCGAACATCATCGCGAGGCAAGGATGGCCCAGCAAAAGCGCAAACCCAAGCTCAAGCAGGCTGGTGCGGCACACAAGAAGCCGCTCTCGAACAACAAGTTAAAGAAGAAGCCTGGCTCGACAAGGCAGGCGGTGAAGAAGGCTCACAAGCCCGCCAAGGCGGGGCTGCCCAAGGCTAAGTTACGGACCAAGATCGTGGCGGGCAAGGCCACCGCCGCGAAGCCTGCAACAAAAGTCTCCTCGAAGGCGGTAGCGGCCGGGGCAAAGCCGGCGACGCAGGCCGAGGCCAAGGTCGCGAAGAAGGCCACCACGATCAAGAGCGCGAAGCAGGCGCTCGAACTCTTGGAAGCGCGCGTCAACGCTGGCTTGACCAAGACAAAGAATGGTGCCAAGACAAAGCAGGGGCGCCGCAGCAAGCGGGAGGAGCTTCTTCTCGCGCGCGTCGAATTGCCCAAGGAGGACGCCGAGGCGCGCCGTACGCGGCTGAAGAATCTGATCAAGCTCGGAAAAGAGCGGGGTTTTCTCACCTATTCAGAGATCAACGACCATTTGCCCGACGACATGGTCGACGCCGAACAGATCGAGGCGATCATCTCGACGTTCGGTGACATGGGAATCCAGGTCTACGATCAGGCCCCCGACCAGGAATCGCTGCTCATCAACGAGGCGGCGCCGGTCGCATCGAGCGACGAGGATGTCGAGGAGCAGGCCGAAGCAGCGCTCTCGACGGTGGATGCCGAGTTTGGCCGGACGACCGATCCGGTGCGTATGTACATGCGCGAAATGGGCTCGGTCGAGTTGCTTACGCGCGAGGGCGAAATCGAAATTGCCAAGCGAATCGAGGAGGGGCTGCGCCATATGATTCAGGCGATCAGCGCCTGCCCGACCACCGTCCAGGAAATTCTCGATCTCGCGGAAAAGGTCGAGAAGGAAGAAATGCGCATCGACGAAGTGGTCGATGGGTTGATCGACCCCAATGCCAAGGACAGTTTCGATCCCCGCAAGGTCGAGGCCGTCGAGGAAGAAGAGGAGACGATCGAGGAAGAGGAGATCGAGTCCGAGGAAGATGAGGGCGCCGCGCAATCGGCGACGCTGCTCCAGTTGCGTACCGACGCGCTCGAGAAGTTCGCGCGAATTCGTCGCCTGTACGAAAAACTCAAGCGCGCCCTGGAAACCAAGGGTTCGAAGGACAAGGACTATTTGCGCGCGCGCGAGCAGATCACCAACGAGTTGATGGCGATTCGTTTCACCGCGCGCATGGTCGAACGCCTGTGCGACAGCGTTCGCGGACTGGTGGATCAGATTCGCCGGCAAGAGCGCCAGATTCACGATATCTGCATCGACAAGGCACAGATGCCGCGGCCGCATTTCATCAAGGTGTTTGCCGGCGCCGAGGGGTCGCGTCGTTGGCTGACGAGCGAGATCAACGGCGGACAGTCCTGGAGTCAGGCGCTCGTGCGTCTTGAGCCCGCGGTGCTCGAACGGCTGGGCAAGATCCACGCGGTGTCGCACAAGATCGGAATATCGATCAAGGAATTGAAGGACATCAACAAGCAGATGTCCACCGGCGAGGCGAAGGCGCGCCGCGCCAAGCGCGAGATGACCGAGGCCAACCTGCGTCTGGTAATCTCGATCGCGAAGAAATACACCAATCGCGGACTGCAGTTCCTCGATCTGATCCAGGAAGGCAATATTGGCTTGATGAAGGCGGTCGATAAGTTCGAATACCGCCGCGGCTACAAGTTCTCGACCTACGCGACATGGTGGATCAGGCAGGCGATCACGCGCTCGATCGCCGATCAGGCGCGAACCATCCGTATTCCGGTGCACATGATCGAGACGATCAATAAGATGAACCGCATCTCCCGCCAGATCCTGCAGGAGACGGGGTCCGAGCCGGATCCGGCGACGCTGGCGGTGAAGATGGAGATGCCCGAGGACAAGATCCGCAAGATCCTCAAGATTTCGAAGGAGCCGATTTCGATGGAGACGCCGATCGGCGACGACGACGACTCGCATCTCGGGGATTTCATCGAGGACCAGGCAACGCTCGCGCCCAATGACGCGGCGATGTTCTCCAGCCTGCGCGATGTCACCAAGGAGGTGCTCGACACCCTCACTCCGCGCGAGGCGAAGGTGTTGCGCATGCGCTTTGGCATCGAGATGAACACCGATCACACCCTGGAAGAAGTGGGCAAACAATTCGACGTTACGCGCGAGCGCATCCGTCAGATCGAGGCGAAGGCGCTGCGCAAGCTTCGTCATCCTTCGCGCTCGGAGCGGCTGAAGAGCTTTCTCGATCAGGAAACGTGACCGGAGGATTCTGTGGCGCGAGGGGGGCGCGGGAAAGCGCGTGTGACGCGCGGGCCGACGCCCGCGCTGGGAACGTGCCCCCGCAGTCCGTCAACCGGTAGAATGCGCGCCGCACCATCGCTGCGCGGCTAGGCGGCGGGCCGGTAGCTCAGTTGGTTAGAGCAGGGGACTCATAATCCCTTGGTCCTTGGTTCGAGTCCAAGCCGGCCCACCAAGTAGTCTGATTTTCCGTCTGATCCTCCATGAGTCGGTAGACCAATGTGCATACGGTTCATCGGGAGCGTTACGGTTGCCCTGTTCGGGCTGTGCTTCGCTGCCACCGCGGCCGCGCAGGCGAGATCTCCCTCGCTTGAGGCGGACAAGCCCAAGCTCGAAACCCTATGGGAGTGGAGCCCGTACTACTCCAGCATGGGGCTGCACGTGCCGCTCACCGACGAGGCCTTTCCTGATGGCGGCCGCATGAAAGAGGCGGACGTCTACCGGCAACTCTTCCTGCGCTCGCTGCGGCCGAGCGTTCTGCTGATCGAGGCGAGTGTCTACCCGATGCCGGTGCTGGGTGTCTGGACACGTAGTCACAACACGGATTTCTACAATCACGCGATCATCGGCGGCAGCAACAAGCTCAACGTGGTGCAAATCGTTACTGCCGGCTTCCAGGAACCTTGGGCGGTATCGGCTTTCCTCGGCAGCCAGATGAAGTTTTCGCGCGAAGACGAAGATTCGCGCGATACCAATCGAGGTTATATGGGTTACCTGGTCTCCGCCGGCAAGAAGCACATCAAGGAGAATGTCCTTATCGACGACGACTGGCTCGAGGTCGAGTGGAAGATGAAGGGCGATCGGACCTTCAAGGAGGATCGCCTGTCGTGGAGCTTCCGATTGGGCGGCAAGTTCAACCGCAACCCCGATATCACCGACACCGCCTATCTGGGGATCACCCGCTCGAGCCTGGATTTTCGCAGTCCCTTCCTGTCCTTTCTCTATAATTCGCGTGTCACGCTGTTCACCGAGTTCTCGATGCGTCACCCCATGCTGCTGCGCCAGGAAGTGATCTTCGGCAAGAAGTATCCAAGCGAGGCCCTCGGGATGGCCTGGGAAGTGGACTTCGGACTCATTTTCGAGCGTGCGAGCAAGTACACGGGGCCGCTCGCGCCCCTCGCGACGACCTCCTATACGCTCGTGATTCGACCTAATATCGTGTTTTGAGGGTGTTGTCGCGGCAGCGTTGCCGAGAGGGCGGTTTCTCAAGTAGAATTCCGCCCCTTCCAAGGGGTGGTAGCTCAGCTGGGAGAGCGTCGCGTTCGCAATGCGAAGGTCGGGAGTTCGATCCTCCTCCACTCCACCAGGATTCAAGGAAAGGCCCGCTGGTGCGGGCCTTTTTTCTTTCAGCCTGAATCCACCGCATGGCGCTTGAGCACAGCGAGCGGAATCATTGCGAGCGCTTCTTCGTGCGTCGCCATGAGCACCACCGGAGGAGCGAACCCCGCGTCGAGCGCCTCTTTCCATCGTCCCGCGCATAGGCACCAGCGGTCACCCGGCCTGAGCCCCGGAAATCCGACCGACGGTGCGGGCGTCGTCAAGTCGTTGCCGCGGCGACGCGAGAATTCAAGGAATTCGCGTGTCGCCTTGATGCACACGACGTGGATGCCCGTATCCTCGTAACCGGTGTTGCAGCAGCCATCTCGGTAGAAGCCGGTGAGCGGATCCAGCCCACAAGGAACGAGCGGCTTGCCGAGCACGTTGAGCGGTTGCGATTGAGTGGCCCGCCGATCCTTCACCTCAGACCTCCACTTGCATGGGCAGAATCACCATTTGCATGCCGGCGGCGTGCAGACGCTGCTGCAGCACCAGCGCCGCCTGGTTGTGAAGCATATGCGTTGTCCAGTTGTCGCGCTTGAAGACCAGCTTCGAGGTAAAGAACAGGCTGTTGGGAAACTCGGCGCGCACCTTCTCGCACAATTCGACGAAGCCCTCGATGGGGTCGGTCCCGAAAGAGAGATAGGATTTCGCCGCGAGCCCCTTGGAATGACAGAAATTCACGAAATAGCTTAGCGCGACATTCGCCTCGACCTCGAGTGCCTGCATCGACTGAGCCCCGCCGTAGCTCTGTGCGTCGACCGTGCGCGCATTGATGAATACGAAGTTTCTGAAATGGCCCGGAAACATGCCTTGCACCCACTGCTGCGCGTGCATGCCACCGCCGCGCGACGATCCGACCAGAAAAACAGCTGTCGGCGCGCGCGGGTCAGGTTCGGGCGGAGTAGACACCGAGCCGAAATCCAGCTCCTCATACTGCGCGTCAATGTTGCGAATGGCCGCCTTCGTCCAATCGTAGTGGCGGCGTACCGCGACGCACAATCCGGAAATCGCCGCGATGATCAGCAGCGCCGCCCATCCCCCCGCAGTGAAACGCTCTATCGTGAGCAGGGCCAGAATTGTCGCGCACACGGCAAAGCCGGTTGCCGAAAGCGCCAGCCGACGACGCCAACCCCGGCTCGTGCGGTTACGCCACCAATAGGCCATCAAGCCGAATAGAGAGATAGAGAAAGTAAGAAACACGCTGATCGAGTAGAGAACCACGAGCAGCGTGACGCTGCCCCCGGTCCACCACAGTATGGCGAGCGCGGACAAGGCCATCACGAGGATGCCGTTTTGGGTGACCAGCCGGGTCGAAAGGTAGCGGAATTGGTGTGGCAACCAGGAGTCCGAGGACATATTCGCGAGCACTGCCGGTCCGCCGAGGAATCCGGTGTTCGCCGCGACAAACAGCAGGCCCGCCTCGAACGCGAGCACGACCAGCAGTGCCCCTTGGTGCAAGAGCGGCGAGTCGAAGCCCATGTGCTGCAATACTGCCCCGAATGCGACCGCGTTGTAGGTCTTGCCCTCGACCGGCTGTACGTTCCAGAGCAGGTATATCAGGATGATGCCGCCGGCAGTGAAGGCGAGCGAGATCGCCATGTAGAGCATGGTGAGCTTGCCCGTGGCGACGCGCGGCTCCGCGAGCACGTTGACGTTGTTCGATACAGCCTCCAGGCCCGTGTATGTGCCGCCGCCCTGGGCGTAGCCGAGCAGGAGGAACGCGGTGAGCGGTACCCAGCCCAACGAATTCCCAAGACGCAGCGTCTCTTCGATCGTTGCCGGAACCAGGGTCGAAAAATTACCCGCATTGGCGAGCAGTCCATAGACGATGAGCAACGCATGGGTGATTACGAAACCGAGGAAGATCGGCAGTAGTATCTTGATCGCCTCCTTCATGCCGCGCAGATTGAGTATCAGCAGAACGACGATTACGCCCAGACCCGAGACGAGCTTGTAATTCTGAAACGCGACGGGGAGCAGGGAAAACAGTGCGTCCACGCCGGCAGCGGCCGAAATCGCGATCGTCAGGACATAGTCGACCAGCAATGCGGCGCCCGAAATCAGTCCGGCATAGGGACCGACCAACCGGGTCGCAACCCGGTAACCGCCGCCGCCGGTCGGGAAGAGTTCAATGACCTGGTTGTAGGCAAGCGCGATCACGAATACCGTGACCATTGTCGCGAGCGCGAGGTACAAGCCCAGATGCGTGTGCTCGCCGAGCGCGCGAAACGCCTCTTCGGGGCCGTAGGCGGAAGACGAGATGCCGTCGGCGCCTAGTCCCACCCAGGCGAAGAACGCCATCAGCGCCAGGCTGTGACGTGTCTTCCTGGACATCGGGTCGAGCGGCGCGCCGAGCACGAACTGACGCAGGCTCTGGAAGAGGTTCATCGGCCTCGCAAATTCCGCATCGCGCAGAGCAACGGAGAACTCGCCGCCCCTGGCTCGTCAATTTGCGCGACCCGCTGACAGCGACTTTGCGCGAAGATATCCATACCGCCTGCCCGCCACCACAACAGGGTTCCGTGGCGCGACCCACCGATCAATTCCCCAGGGTTGGCGGTCGGCGAATTAATCACTGCGCGCCAACCGGTGGGTGCAATATCGGTACGTGCAGGATCGGGCACCGATTCGCGGCGATACCCGCGTGGACGCGGCAAGGCAGGGGCGTACACTCAGGGCGGCCAGGTTGCGTAAAATCCGTATTCTCCGCATGCCCCATTTTACTCCGAGACCAAAAACATGAAGACCGCGATCCAGACTCCCGACGCACCAGCGGCGATCGGCACCTACTCGCAAGCTGTGTGGGCGGGCGATACTCTGTACCTTTCCGGCCAGATCGGCCTCGAACCGAAGTCCATGCGCATGGCCGAGGGCATCGAGGCGCAAATCCATCAAGTGTTCGGGAATCTTGCCGCGGTCGCTGGTGCGGCCGGAAGCGACCTGTCCCGCGCGGTGCGCATGACCGTCTACCTGACCGATCTTGCGCATTTCGCGAAAGTGAACGAAATCATGGCGCAGTATGTTGCGGAGCCCTACCCTGCACGTGCGGCCGTCGGCGTGTCGAGCCTGCCACGCGGTGCATTGGTCGAGGTGGACGCGATTCTGCACGCCGGGTGAAACCCGCGCCGCGCTCGGAGCAGGCAGCGCGGGGCGGCGCCCGCGTCCCGCTGGAGCGCAAACTCGAGCGCCTCGGCGTCCGATCGCGCGAAGACCTGGTGCTTCACCTGCCGCTGCGCTACGAGGACGAAACGACCCTTACTCCAATCGCGCAGGCGCGCGACGGGCGCCCCGTCCTGGTCGAAGCCGAAGTGCTGCGTGCCGAAGTCGTTTATCGGCCGCGCCGCCAACTGATCGCGCACTGCCGGGCGCAGGAACACGAACTCACGTTGCGCTTCTTCAATTTCTATCCCAGCCAGGTGAAGCAATTGCAGAGCGCGATCGACAATAAGCTGCTGCTGCGTGCTTACGGCGAGGTCCGCGGCGGCTGGTTCGGCGCGGAGATGGCGCATCCGCGCTATCGCCTCGCGCGCGCAGGGGAGCCGCTGGCCGATACGCTCACGCCGGTCTATCCGACGACTGAGGGATTGTCGCAAGCCGTGCTCCGCCGGCTGGTGCTGGAGGCGCTCGACGCGGCGAGCCTCGATGACACGCTGCCCGATACGCTGCGCGAACGCTATGGTCTGATCGGCCTGCGCGAAGGCGTGCATCTGCTGCACCGGCCGCCCCCGGGCACCGACCTCGGCGCGCTCGTCGAGCGCAGCCATCCTGCCTGGCGACGCGTCAAGTTCGACGAGTTGCTCGCGCAGCAGTTGTCGATGCGCATGGCGTATCGCCAGCGCAGCGCGCAACACGCGCCGGCGCTGCCCGGCGCGGGCCCGCTGTTGCGCACGTTTCGCGAGCGGCTGCCGTTTCGCCTCACCGGGGCACAGACCCGCGTCATCGGCGAATTGCTCGGCGATCTGGCGCGGCCGCACCCGATGCAGCGCCTGCTGCAGGGCGATGTCGGCAGCGGCAAGACGATCGTCGCCGCGATCGCCTGTCTCGCGGCAGTCGACGCGGGCAGCCAGGCGGCGGTGATGGCGCCGACCGAAATCCTCGCCGAACAACACTATCGCAAATTCTCCGCCTGGCTTGCGCCGCTCGGGGTACGCATTGTCTGGCTGCACGGCGCGCTCAAGAAGGCGGAAAAGCGCGCCGCGATCGAGGAAATCGCCTCGGGGCGGGCGTGCATCTCGATCGGTACGCACGCGCTGTTTCAGGAGGGGGTGCGATTTGTGCGCCTCGCGCTCGTCGTGATCGACGAGCAGCACCGTTTCGGCGTCGCGCAGCGTCTGTCGCTACGTAGTAAGGCGCGCTCGGACGGAGACGAAGAGCCGCCGCACCAGCTGATGATGAGTGCGACGCCGATCCCGCGCACCCTCTCGATGAGTTACTACGCCGACCTCGATGTCTCGACGATCGACGAATTGCCGCCGGGGCGCCGCCCGGTGACCACCAAACTGGTTTCCGACGCGCGCCGCGCCGAGGTGATCGAGCGCATCCGCGAGGCTTGCGCCGACGGTCAGCAGGTCTACTGGGTATGTCCGGTGATCGAGCCTGCGCAGGCCGGCGCTAGACTGGCGCGCGGCGCGGCGCGCGAACTGCGCGCGGCGCTCGAGACTCATGCGAGTCTCACCCGCGAATTACCCGAGCTGCGTATCGGACTGGTGCACGGCCGCCTGCCGGCGGCCGAAAAGACGGTTGCGATGGAGGACTTCGCGGCGGGCCGCTGCCAGGTACTGGTCGCCACCACGGTGATCGAGGTCGGCGTCGATGTGCCGGGCGCGACGCTGATGGTAATCGAGCACGCCGAGCGATTCGGCCTGGCGCAATTGCACCAGTTGCGCGGGCGTGTGGGGCGCGGTGCGCGCGCGAGCGCGTGCATCCTGCTCTACGCCGCGCCGCTCACGCCGGCTGCGCGCGCGCGCCTCAAGGTGATCTACGAACATGCAGATGGTTTTGAGATCGCACGTCGGGACCTGTTGCAGCGCGGTCCGGGCGAGCTGCTCGGCGAGCGCCAAAGCGGCGTGCCGATGCTGCGCTTTGCCGACCTCGAACGCGATGGCGAACTCATCCGCGACGCGCAGCAGGCCGCGGCGGAATTTCTGCAGAGCGACCCAACACGGGCGCGGTCGCATGTCGAGCGCTGGTTTGCCGCGCGGCACGAGTACACTTCCGCCTAGATCATGAATTTCAGAGGGATCGCCAAGCGACTGGACGCCTACGAGCGGCTGACGAGGCTCGATAAGCCGGTCGGCGCGCTGCTGCTGCTGTGGCCGACGTTGTGGGCGGTGTGGCTCGCTTCGGAGGGCCGTCCAAGTCTGCAGCACGTCGTGATCTTCGTCATGGGGACCTGGCTGATGCGTTCGGCGGGCTGTGCGGTGAACGATTTTGCCGACCGCGATTTCGATCCGCATGTTGAACGGACCAAATCGCGCCCCCTTGCTGCGCGCGAAATCGCGCCAGGCGAGGCGCTCGGCGTGGCTGCCGTGCTGGCG
>JAOUFA010000313.1 GCA_029858545.1 Betaproteobacteria bacterium | reverse complement strand
GTCCTGAATCGAACGGCGTCGCCGAACGCGCTGGCCTGCGTGCCGGGGACCGGATCACGCATGTGGAAGGCAAACCGGTCGATGACTGGGGAGAATTTGTCAGGGCGATACGCGCCCGTCCCGGCCAGCCCACGCGTCTCGTCGTGGAACGGCAGGATGCCGAACTCACCGTCGAGCTTGTGCCGGATTCCGTTCCCGGCGATCACGGACTGATAGGGCGAATCGGGGCGGCTCCGAACTACCTCGTGCGCATACGCTACGGATTCCTTGATAGCGTCGGCAGGGGCGCGCTCAAGACCTGGGACCTGTCGATCTTCAGCCTTCGCATGCTAGGCAAAATGATATTGGGCGAAGTCTCGTGGAAGAATTTGTCCGGGCCTGTCACGATCGCCGATTACGCCGGGCAATCCGCGCAACTGGGCTGGATTCCCTATCTCACGTTCCTCGCCCTGATCAGCATCAGCCTGGGCATCCTGAACCTGCTTCCCATCCCCTTGCTCGATGGTGGTCATCTTATGTACTACTTGATCGAGGCGGTGAAGGGCAGTCCGGTGTCCGAACGAGCAATGGAACTCGGGCAGCGGGTCGGAATGACCCTGCTACTGCTTCTCATGGCATTCGCCCTCTACAACGATCTCCATCGTTTGCTTCTCGCGGGTTGACTAGTGCGCAAGTGCCCGATTGTAGTGATCTATTGCGCGCTCCTGTGCGCGGCGTTCGCGGCTTCTGCGCAAAGTTTTCGCTCTTTCGTCGTAAAGGAAATTCGGGTCGAGGGAATTCAGCGCACCGAACTCGGAACCGTGTTCAATTACCTCCCGGTAAAGGTCGGCGAAACGTTCACCGAGGACAAGTCGCGGGAAGCCCTCCGTGCGCTGTTCACAACCGGATTCTTCAAGGACGTGCGCCTCGAGGCAGAGGGCGATGTACTCATCGTCTATGTTGAAGAACGCCCGGCAATCGCGCAAATCGATGTCGCGGGAGTCAAGGAATTCAGCATCGATGTCGTGCGCAAGGTGCTGCGCGAACAGGGACTTTCGGAGGGCCGAATTTTCGACCGTGCGGTACTCGAGGCTGCGCAGCAGGAACTCAAGCGTCAGTACCTCTCGCGCGGGAAGTACTCCACCGATGTCCAGGTCACCGTGACACCGCTCGAACGCAATCGAGTGAGCATTAATATAGTGGTCAGCGAAGGGGAGGTCGCGAAAATCCAGCGCGTCAATATCGTCGGCGCGTCGGCCTTTGCCGAGGAGGATCTGCGCGAACTGATCGTTCTGAGAGAGCCGGGTTGGCTGACTTGGTACACCAAACACGATGAATATTCTCGCCAGCGCCTCGCCGCCGACCTGGAGACGCTGCGCTCCCATTACTTAAACAGCGGCTATCTCGATTTCAATATCGATTCCACCCAGGTCTCGATCACTCCGGACAAACGCGAAATCTATGTCACGATCGGTATCTCGGAAGGAACGAAATACACCGTCACTGACGTCCAACTCGGCGGACAGATGATTCTGCCGCGAAGCGAGCTCGATCCGCTGCTGAAATTGAAACCCGGTGAGGTCTTTTCGCGCGAGAAGCTCTCCCAATCGACGAAAGCGATCGCCGATCGCCTCGGCAACGACGGATATGCCTTCGCCAATGTCAATGCCGTGCCAAAAGTCGACAAGGAAGCGAGCACGGTCTCGTTTACGATCATGATCGATCCCGGCCGTCGCGTATACGTCCGCCGGATCAATATCGCTGGCAATACCAAGACGCGCGATGAAGTAGTAAGACGGGAAATGCGGCAGCTGGAGAGCGCGTATTACGACACCTCGAAGATCCAGTTGTCGCGGCGGCGCGTGGACAGAACGCAGTATTTCAGCGATGTCTCGGTTGAAACGCAGCCCGTGGAAGGCAGCACCGACCAGGTCGACGTCAACTTTGCGGTGAAGGAACGCACGACCGGGACGTTGATGGTGGGGGCCGGTTTTTCGTCGGTCGACAAGTTCGTGCTCTCCGCGTCGGTCAGCCAGTCAAACATCTTTGGCAGCGGAAAATACCTTTCCGCGTCGGTGAATAACGGTAAGGTCAACAAGGTGTACTCGCTGTCTTACACCGACCCCTACTACACGGTGGACGGAATCAGCCGAGGCTTCGATGCCTACCGGCGCGACACCAATGCAACGAGTCTGGCCATCGGTTCTTACGAAACCAAGACGCTGGGCGGTGGAGTCAGGTTCGGATACCCGCTGTCGGAGACCGAATCGATCAGTTTCGGCGTCAACGGCGAAACAGTGGCACTCACGACTTTCTCCAGTAGCCCGGTTTCCTACCTCAAGTTTGTCCAAACCTTTGGTTCGTACTATAGCTATGGTGCGACCACCTTCGGATGGGTCAGCGACAGTCGCGACAGCCTCATTGCGCCGACATCGGGCAGCCTGTCGCGCGCAAGCAGCGAATTGGCAGACGGTGACCTGAAGTACTACCGTGTCGGCTACGTGCAGCAATGGCTGCAGCCGCTGACCCGCAAACTGACCCTGGCCCTCAGCGCGGAGTTGGGCTATGCCGACGGTCGGGCCGGGCAACCCTTGCCATTCTTCAAGAACTACTACGCGGGCGGGCCCGGGTCGGTACGCGGATATCGGCCCTATTCTCTCGGTCCGCAGGGCCCGAGCGGCGAGGTTCTGGGAGGCAGGACAAAGGTGAACACCGGCGCCGAATTGCTGTTTCCCATGCCCGGCGCGGAGCAGGACCGTTCCCTGCGCCTCGCCGCATTTATCGACGCTGGCCAAGTTTACAGCGACAATCGGGATGTGGCACTTTCGCAAATGCGCAGTTCCGCCGGCTTGGGGCTGATGTGGAGTTCCCCGATCGGGCCGCTGAAGCTGTCCTATGGACGTCCGCTCAATGACAAGGCGGGCGACCAGATCCAACGGTTACAATTTACCTTTGGGACGATGTTCTGACATGCATGAAGGCCGACTATGAGGAAGATTCGTGGGTTGATGGTTGGAGTTGCTCTGGCATGCGCATATCAAGGGCCGGCGCTGGGGCAGAACAAGATCGGCTTCGTCAATACCGAAAGAATACTTCGGGAAGCGGCATTCGCGGTTCGGGCGCAGAAGAAACTCGAGACAGAATTCGCCAAGCGCGATCAGGAGCTTGCCAAGCTCGCGGAGCAAGTCAAACGCATGCAGGCGGACATGGAAAAGAACGCGATGACCATGACGGAGACCCAGCGTCGCAATAAGGAAAGGGAGTTCGGTGAACTCAATCGCGATTGGCAGCGCAAGCAACGGGACTTTCGCGAAGAATTCAATCAGCGGCGCAACGAAGAGTTGGGGCAGGTGGTGGCGGAGGCCAACACCGTCATTCGGCGCATCGCCGAGCAGGACAAATACGACATCATCTTCCAGGACGCGGTTTACGCGAATCCGCGCATTGACATCACCAAGAGGGTGATCGATGCGCTTGACGCGAAACCAGCGGAAGGCAAACCTGCCGCGCGGTGACATGCCAGGCCCTCTCACGCTGGCGCAGATCGTGTCGCGCCTCGGCGGCCGGGTGGTCGGCGAGGCGGCCACTCTGATCCGCCAGGTCGGAACGCTGGAGCGCGCCGGATCCGACCAGATCAGCTTTCTCGCGAATCCGCGTTACAGGGCGAAGCTCGAGGCCACGCAGGCTGCAGCCGTGGTCCTCGCTCCCGGAGCGGAGGCGTTTACCGGGCGGCCGCGCATCGTTTGTGACAATCCCTACGCCTATTTCGCCCGGGTGTCGCAATTGCTCAATCCGGCGCCGATTCCCGCACCAGGCGTCGACCCGGCTGCAACGGTGGCGTCGCGCGCACGCGTGCCGGCCAGCGCACGGGTCGAGGCAGGCGCGACGCTCGAAGACGACGTCGAACTGGGCGAGCGGGTCTGGATCGGAGCGGGTTGTCATCTGGGTCGCGGCACCCGCATTGGCGAAGATAGCCGGCTGTTTCCGTCCGTCGTGATCTATCACGGCTGTCGAATTGGCGCGCGCGCCGTGATTCATTCCGGCGCCGTCATCGGCGCCGATGGTTTCGGCATCGCACCCGAGGCGGGCCGCTGGATCAAGATTCCGCAAATCGGCGGGGTCGTCATAGGCGATGACGTGGAAGTCGGTGCCAATACGACCATCGACCGTGGCGCGATCGAGGATACCGTGATCGAGGACGGCGTGAAGCTGGACAATCAGATCCAGATCGGTCACAACGTGCACATAGGCGCGCATACCGCGATCGCGGCCTGCGCCGGCATTGCTGGCAGCGCAGCGATCGGAAAGCACTGTGCGATCGGGGGCGGAGCCCTGATCGCCGGACACATGAGCATTGCCGATCACGTCACGGTCTCGGCCGCCACCGTGGTGACGCACCCGCTTCGCGCTGCGGGAACTTACACGGGTTTCTTCCCAATGGACAACCATGCCTCGTGGGCGCGCAATGCGGTGCTCGTGCGGCATCTTGCCGAGTTGTCCGACCGGATACGCGAGCTGGAAAAGCACATACAAGGAAAGAAAGACAATGCCTGACATGGACATCAACGAGGTGATCAAACACCTCCCGCAGCGCTATCCCTTCCTCATGATCGACCGTGTCAAGGAATGCGAACCGGGCAAGCGCATCCTCGCGCTGAAGAACGTCACCGCGAACGAACCGCACTTCCC
>JAOUFA010000312.1 GCA_029858545.1 Betaproteobacteria bacterium | reverse complement strand
CGCGTCGGGCAGAAGCTCTCGTTTCGCGTCGACGGCTATGGGGACCGACAGTTCGACGGTCACATCGAACGCATCAACCCGGCGACCGTCGCCGGCTCGCGCTCGATCAACGTCTACGCGATCATCAACAACCGCGACCACGCCCTGCGCGCGGGCTTGTTCGCGCAGGGCAGCCTTTCGCTCGCGCGCCACGACGACGCGCTGAGCGTGCCGGTATCGGCGCTGCGCGAGCAGGCCGGACAGACCTACGTTTACGCGATCGTAGACGGCGCGGTGCGCAAGAAAGCCGTCCGCGTGGGGCCGACGGGCGATGCGGGCATGGCGCAGGTGCTCGAAGGTCTTGCCGCGGGCGAGCGCGTCGTGAAGATCAATCTCGGCAACCTGCGCGAAGGTGCGCTGGCGCGCGTGGCGAACGAGCAGGCGAACGCGACGCGCTAGGCGGTGCGCATGGACACACCTGCGCGCGCGCCGCGATTTGCGATCTTCACCGATCGCCGTCTACGGCACGCTTGTCTTTTCCGCAACCGTCGGCACCCGCGATACGGGTGAAATTCGCAACCGCTTGAGCCGCTGCCGCTCGGACCCGCCCTCTCCCACCCCCCGTCCTCTCCCACCCCTTCAGCGAGACCCTCCTCCATGTGGTTCACCCGCGTCAGCATCGACAACCCGGTCTTCGCGACCATGATGATGGCCGCGCTGCTGGTGCTCGGCGTGTTCTCGTATTCGCGCCTGCCGGTCGAGCAATTTCCGGACGTGAACTTCCCGGTGGTATTGATCGATACCGAATACCCCGGCGCGTCCCCGGAAAACGTCGAGGACGAGCTCACGCGCAAGATCGAGGAGGCGGTCAACACGGTCAGCGGCATCAACACGCTGTCTTCGCGCTCCTACGAAGGCCGTTCGATCGTGATCGTCGAACTCAATCTGAGCATCGACCCGAAAACCGCGGCACAGGATGTGCGGGAGAAGATCGCGCTGGTGCGGCCGACGCTGCGCGAGGAGATCAAGGAACCGAAGATCAGCCGCATCAATCCCGACGACTCGCCGATCCTTTCGGTGGCGGTGACATCGCCCGGGCGCGGACTGCGCGAGCTGACCACGCTCGCCGACCAGATCATCAAGAAACGCATCGAGAACGTGAGGGGCGTCGGCCAGGCGAGCATCGTCGGCGGCGTGAAACGCGAGATCAAGGTCAACCTCAAACTCGACGAACTCGAGTCGCAGCGCGTCGGCGCCGACCAGGTGATCCAGGCGCTGCGCGCGGAAAACCAGGAACTGCCCGCCGGGTCGATCGTCACCGCGAGCGAGGAGCGCATCGTGCAGATCCGCGCGCGGCTGTCCGAACCGCGCGATTTCCGCAACCTGATCGTGGCACGTCGCGGCGGGCGCGCGGTGACCCTCGGGCAAATCGCCGAGATCGAGGACGGCCAGCAGGAGGAGGAAAGCGCCGCGCTGATCAACGGCCGGCGCGCGCTGTCGATCGACATCGTCAAAGCCAGGGGCGAGAACACCATGGACGTGGTCGACGGCGTGCGACGCGCGGTGGACGGCATGCGCGGGCTGCTGCCTCCCGACGTGAAGCTCGACATCGTGCGCGACACCTCGATCGGGATCCGCAATTCGGTGGCCGACGTGAAGACAACGCTTTTGGAGGGCGCGCTGCTCACCATCGGCATCGTGTTCCTGTTCCTCGCCTCCTGGCGCAGCACCGTGATCACCGGCCTCACCCTGCCGATCGCGCTGATCGGCACGTTCCTGTTCATCTATGCCTTCGGCTTCACGCTGAACGTGCTCACGCTGATGGCGTTGTCGCTTTCGGTAGGCCTGTTGATCGACGACGCGATCGTGGTGCGGGAGAACATCGTGCGCCACGTCGCGCTTGGCGCCACACACCGCGAAGCGGCGCTCGAGGCGACGCGCGAGATCGGCCTGGCGGTGCTCGCGACGACCCTGTCGATCGTCGCGGTATTTCTGCCGGTCGGCTTCATGGGCGGCATCATCGGCCGCTTTTTTCACCAGTTCGGCATGACCGTCGTCGCCGCGGTGCTGATCTCGATGTTCGTGTCGTTCACGCTCGACCCGATGCTGTCCTCGATCTGGCACGACCCGCAGGCGGAAGGGCGATTCAGCACTTCGCCGATGGGCCGCGTGCTCGCCTGGTTCCACCACCTGATGGAGCGGCTCTCCCAACGCTACGAGCGCCTGCTCGGCTGGGCACTCGATCGGCGCAAGACCGTACTCGCGATCGCGCTGGGCAGTTTTGTCGTAAGCTTCCCGCTCGCGAAATGGGTCGGCTCGGAGTTCGTGCCGGAGGCCGATACCGGCGAATTGCAGGTTCAGTTCAAGACTCCGGTGGGCTCCTCGCTCGAACTGACCCAGCTCAAAGCGCGTCAGGTCGACGCCGCACTGCGCGAATTTCCCGAGGTGAAGTACACCTACGCGACGATCAACACCGGCTTCGTGCTCGGCAAGAACAAGGCGAACATCTTCGTGCAGCTCGCGCCGCGCAAGGAGCGCAGCCTGTCGCAGATGGATCTGACGAAACCGATGCGCGCGCGGCTCGAGCGCATCGCCGGGATCGAACTGATGCAGATCGGCGCGTTCAAGGCGATTTCGAGCGGCAAGCCGCTGCAGGTCTCGGTGCTCGGCCAGGACCGTGCCGTGCTCGCCGGCATTTCGCGACAGGTGCTCAAGGCGATGCGCGAGACCCCCGGTGCGGTCGACGTCGAGTCGAGCGACGAGGCGGCGCGGCCGCAGCTGTCGATCGAAGTAAAGCGCGAGCTCGCGAGCGACCTGGGAATCGGCGTGGGCCAGATCGCGACCGCGCTGCGGCCGCTGCTCGCCGGCCAGGCGGTGGGCAACTGGCGTGCCCCCGACGACCAGTACTACGACGTGCAGGTACGCGTTGGACGCGCCGCGCGCGCGCTCGCCTCGGACGTCGAACGCGTGCCGCTCGCCTCGTCGCAGCTCGACCCGGCGGGCGGCCCGCGCATGGTGATGCTGCGCGAGATCGCGACGCTGAAGGAAAGCGTCGGCGCACAGCAGATCAACCGCAAGGAACAGTTGCGCGAGGTGCTCATCACCGGCAACGTCTTCGGCCGCCCGGGGGGCGACGTGGCGAACGACCTGCGCGCCAAGGTCGAGGCAATCACCATGCCGACCGGCTACCGCTGGTCGATGGGGGGCGCGACCAAGGACATGCAGGAATCGATGTTCTACGCCACCCAGGCGCTCGCCCTCGCGGTGGTCTTCATCTACCTGATTCTCGCCTCGCAGTTCGCGAGCTTCGTGCAGCCGGTGGCGATCATGATGTCGCTGCCGCTGTCGCTGATCGGCGTGGTGCTCGCGCTGATGGTCTCGCGCTCGACGCTCAACATCTTCTCGATCATCGGCTTCATCATGCTGATGGGCCTGGTGACCAAGAACGCCATCCTGCTGATCGATTTCGTCAACCAGGAGCGCCGCCGCGGTGCCGGACGCCGCGCCGCGGTGCTCGCCGCGGGGCGCATCCGCCTGCGCCCGATCCTGATGACCACGCTCGCGATGATCTTCGGCATGCTGCCGCTCGCCTCGGGCTTCGGCGAAGGCGGTGAGCAGCGCGCGCCGATGGGCCAGGCGGTGATTGGCGGGGTGATGGCCTCGGGTCTGCTGACCCTGGTCGTGGTGCCGGTGATCTACACCTATCTCGACGACTTCGTCACCTGGCTTGCCCGGGTGCGCCGACGCGCCCCGGCGGGACAGGCCGAGCGGATATAATTTTGATTCTCCATTCAACGAACCCGGGACTGAATTTCACCATGGACTTCGAACAGGCGCGCTTCAACATGGTCGAGCAGCAGATCCGCCCCTGGCGGGTGGCTGACCAGGACATCCTCGATCTGGCCTACCTGGTGCCGCGCGAGGAGTTCGTGGCGCCGGCGCTGCGCGATCTCGCGTTCGCCGATCTGGAAATTCCGATCGGCGAGGGTGAGCGCATGTGGCAACCCAGGATCGAGGCGCGCGCCCTGCAGGCGCTCGCGGTGCGCAAACCCGAGCGGGTGCTCGAAATCGGCACCGGCAGCGGCTACCTTACCGCCCTTCTCGCGCACCGCGCCGCGCAGGTGGTGTCCGTCGAGCTGCGCGCCGGGCTTGCCGAATTCGGGCGCGCGAACCTGGCGCGGCACGGGGTCGACAACATCACCCTCGAAGTCGGCGACGGCGCGCAGGGCTGGCCGGGCCACGCGCCCTACGACGTCATCGTGCTCACCGGCTCGGTACCGGTACTGTCCGAGCGGCTGCTCGCGCAACTCGCCCCCGGCGGACGGCTCTTCGCGGTGATCGGCGACGCACCGGTGATGGTCGCCACCCTGGTCACCTGCATCGGCCCGGGAAACTTTCGCCGCGCCGCGCTCTTCGAGACGATCCTCGCGCCGCTCGCCCACTGCGATCAGCCGGCGCGCTTCCGCTTCTAGCCCGGACTCGGGAAACTCCCCGCCCCACTTTTTTTCAGCGGCCGCCCATTCATGACACGACGATCCAGGATTGCGCTCTTCGTTGCACTGAGCCTGGCCCCGGCGCTCGGCCTGGCCGAGGACCTGTTGCAGGTGTATCGCGACGCGCGGGCCTACGATGCGCAGTACGCCTCGGCGAAATTTGCGCTCGAAGCCGGTCGTGAGAAGCTCGTGCAGGGCGATGCCCAGTACCGGCCCT
>JAOUFA010000311.1 GCA_029858545.1 Betaproteobacteria bacterium | reverse complement strand
CTGGTCTACCTGCAGGTGATTCAGCACGACTACTACCAGACCAAGGCCGACGACAACCGCATCGCCATCGTGCCGGTGGCACCGAATCGGGGCCTGATCCTGGATCGGAACGGTGTGGTGCTGGCGCGCAATTACTCCGCGTACACCATCGAAGTAGCGGCGCGGCGCCAGGCGGACCTTGATCGCATCATGCGCCAGGTGTCCGCACTGGTCGAAATCACTTCCAAGGACCGCAGCCGCTTCAAGAAGCTGCTGGCTGAAACGCGCAACACCGACAGCCTGCCGATCAAGACCCGCCTGTCGGATGACGAGGTGGCGCGCTTCGCCGCCAGCCGCTTCCGTTTTCCGGGCGTCGAAATCAAGGGGCGGCTGTTCCGCCAATATCCGCATGGCGAAACCGCGTCGCACGTCATTGGTTACATAGGGCGGATCGCCGAGGAGGACCAGGCACGCGTCGAGAAGAGCGGGGACGAGGCCAATTACCGCGGCACCGATTTCATCGGCAAAACCGGGATCGAGTCGAGTTACGAGCGTGAACTGCACGGCATCACGGGCCTTGAGCAGGTCGAGATCGACGCGGGAGGTAACGGGATCGGCCGTCTGTCGCGCACGCCGCCGCAGCCGGGCAACAACGTCACCCTGACGCTGGACGTTCGTCTGCAGGAAGTCGCCGAACAGGCGTTCGGCGATCGGCGCGGCGCGCTGGTGGCGATCGATCCTTTCTCCGGCGGCATCCTGGCCTTCGTTTCCAAGCCGGGATTCGATCCCAATCTGTTCGTCGATGGCATCGATCCGCAAAGCTGGGCCGAACTCAACAACTCTCCCGACCGACCGCTCAACAATCGCGCGATTGCGGGCGTCTATCCGCCGGGCTCCACGTTCAAGCCCTACATGGCGCTCGCGGCGCTGGAACTCGGCAAGCGAACTCCCAAGTCGACGATATTCGATCCCGGGTATTTCGTGTTCGGCGAGCGCCGCTTCCGGGATTCGAATCCCGGCGGACACGGGGCGGTCAACCTGTACAAATCGATCGTCGTATCCTCCGACACCTACTATTACCAACTCGCCAATGACATGGGCATCGACGCGATCGCCGATTTCATGAAGAACTTCGGCTTCGGCTCTCCCACCGGCGTCGACCTGGAGGGCGAAGCTGCCGGCGTGCTGCCCTCGCCCGAATGGAAGGTCAGGCGTTTCAGGCGCCCCGACCAGCAGAAGTGGTACCCGGGGGAGACGATCTCGATCGGTATCGGTCAGGGTTACAACGCCTACACCCCGATGCAACTCGCGCAGGCGGTGGCGACGCTCGCCAACGGCGGAATCATCTTCAGGCCCAGACTCGTGTCGCACGTCGACAATCCGCGCACCGGAGAGCGGCGCTTTGTCGAGCCGCAAGTCGTGCATCGCGTGCCGGTGCGGGCCGAATATTTCGAATTCGTCAAACAGGCGATGGCCGGAGTCAACAAGGAAGGCACCGCGGCGGGCGTGTTCGCCGGTGCGCCCTATTCGAGCGGCGGCAAGACGGGGACCGCGCAGGTGGTTGGAATGAAACAGAATGAAAAGTACGACGAGAAGAAGGTGGCCGAGAGGCTGCGCGACCATTCCCTCTTCATCGTGTTCGCACCGCTCGAGGTGCCGCGTATCGCGCTCGCGGTGGTAGTCGAGAACGCTGGATTCGGGGCGCGCGCCGCCGCGCCGATAGCGCGCAGCGTGCTGGATTATTTTCTGCTCGGCAAGGTTCCGCCGCCCGCGCGCGGCGCCGCGCAAGTGCGGCCGGCGAACGCTTCCGCGGAGGGCAGCGATTGATACAACTGTATGGCGTCACGCTGCGGCGCATCGGCAGTCGCGTACTGGCCGGTATCGACGCGCCTCTGTTCTTCATGTCGATCACGCTGCTTGGGCTCGGCTTCGCCGCCCTGTACTCGGCCAGCGACCAGAGCGTCGCGCGCGTGGCGAACCAGGCGGGCAATGCGCTGCTCGGACTGACGGCGATGTGGGTGTTCGCCAAGATTCCTCCGCAGCGACTCATGCGTTTTGCGCCTCTCGCCTACGTACTCGGTTTGCTGCTGCTGATCGCGGTAATGCTCTTCGGCGACGTCATCAACGGCGCGCGCAGGTGGCTGCACGTCGGAGTGACGCGCTTTCAACCCTCGGAAATCATGAAGCTCGCGGTACCGCTGATGCTTGCCTGGTTCTTCCATCGCAACGAGTCATCGCTTCGTCTTCGCGATTTCGCCATCGCCGGGATTCTGCTCGCCATACCCGTCGCGCTCATCGCGAAGCAACCCGACCTGGGAACCGCTTTGCTGGTCGGTGCAGCGGGGGCATACGTGATCTTCTTTGCCGGAATCGGTTGGAAGGTCATCGTCAGTCTCGCGTTGGTCGCGGCCGCGACCGGTCCGTTCCTGTGGGGAATCCTGCATGACTACCAGCGTCAGCGCATCCTGACACTGCTCGACCCCTCGCAGGATCCGCTGGGCGCGGGATATCACATCATTCAGGCGACGATTGCGGTCGGCTCCGGAGGCTTCACCGGCAAAGGATGGCTGCACGGCTCTCAGGCGCATCTCGAATTTATTCCGGAACGACACACCGATTTCATCTTCGCGGTGTATTCCGAGGAATTCGGCCTGCTGGGCAACAGCCTTCTCCTTGCGCTCTATGCGCTGCTCGTCGCGCGCGGATTGATGATCGCCGCCAACGCGCCGACCTTCTTCTCGCGGCTTCTCGCGAGCTCGCTGACCCTGGTCTTCTTTACCTTCGTGTTCGTCAACATCGGCATGGTCTCCGGGATCCTCCCGGTGGTCGGCGTTCCGCTGCCGTTCATGTCGTACGGCGGTACGGCGCTACTCACCCTGTTCACCGCGATCGGCATGCTGATGAGCATCCACAGGAACCGCAACCTGGTGCAGACCTGATCCTCCCCGGATTCGGGACAGCGACCCCGCAGGCGTTGATGCAGTGCAGCAGAAGATGAAAGCGGCCTCCACATCGTGGAATATGGTCCACCAAATCTGCTGTAACACATTGATATCATTACTAGTCAGTAAACTCGTTTGCTTGTTGCGGCGCGGTATCCGGATGCGGTACTTTTACTCACTGGCACAAACGCACGCGCACAGGGCGCGCGCTGTTTCTGCGATTCGTCAACCCTGGCAGACAACCGGTACGGGAAATCCATGAACTCCAAAGAGCTACAGATCGCGGCACTGAACAAGGACTGGCGCGAAAATCCGCGCTGGAACGGGGTCAAGCGAGGCTATTCGGCCGAGGCAGTCGTACGCCTGCGCGGAAGCGTCCCCATCGCGCATACACTCGCGCAGCGCGGCGCGGAGAAGCTGTGGGCGCTCTGCGGAGAGCGTCCGTTCGTCAATTCACTCGGCGCGCTCACCGGCAACCAGGCGGTTCAGCAGGTGAAGGCGGGGGTCCCCGCAATCTATCTCTCCGGCTGGCAGGTGGCGGCGGATGCGAACGACTCGCTGCAGATGTACCCCGACCAGTCGCTGTACGCCGTGTCCTCGGTCCCCACCGTGGTTCGGCGCATCAACAATGCGCTCACCCGTGCCGACCAGGTGCAGTGGATGGAGGGCTCGGGCGAGGTCGACTACTTCGCACCGATTGTCGCGGACGCAGAGGCCGGATTCGGCGGAGTGCTGAACGCCCACGAGCTGATGAAGTCGATGATCGAGGCGGGCGCCGCAGGCGTGCACTTCGAGGACCAGCTCGCTTCGGTCAAGAAGTGCGGTCACATGGGCGGCAAGGTGCTCGTACCGACGCAGGACGCGGTGCAAAAACTCATCGCGGCGCGCCTCGCCGCGGACGTGCTGGGGGTGCCCACCGTGCTGCTCGCACGTACCGATGCCGAGGCGGCCAACATCGTCACCTCGGACGTGGACGACAACGACAAGCCATTCCTCACCGGCGAGCGTACCGCCGAGGGCTTTTACCGCGTGAAGAGCGGTTTCGAGCAGGCGGTTTCCCGCGGTCTCGCGTACGCGGAATATGCCGACATGGTGTGGTGCGAGACGGGGACGCCGGACCTGGTCTTCGCGCGCAAGTTCGCCGAGGCGATCCGCGGCAAGTTTCCCGAAAAGATGCTGGCGTACAACTGCTCGCCGTCGTTCAACTGGAAGAGAAACCTCGACGACGCGACGATCGCCAAGTTCCAGCGGGAACTCGGAGCTATGGGTTACAAGTTCCAGTTCATCACGCTGGCCGGCTTTCACGCGCTCAACTACTCGATGTTCGATCTCGCCTACGGGTATGCACGCAACAACATGACCGCCTTCGTCGAGTTGCAGCAGAAGGAATTCGCCGCCGCCGAGAAGGGCTTCACCGCGGTAAAGCACCAGCGCGAAGTCGGCACCGGCTACTTCGACGAAGTCACCCAGATCGTCACCGGCGGCACCGCGTCCACCACGGCACTGCATGGTTCGACCGAGGACGAGCAGTTCTTCGACGACCGGGGCGCGAAGAAGAAGATCATGGCGGCCTAGGGCTGCGCCGGCGTCGCGCGCGTTGTGCGGCGCCGACATCGACTCGAGCATGAGCGGAACGGCCCAAATCGCCAGAATCCACGAGAATCGCAGCGGACTTGCGGACGGAGTCGCGCGCACTATTCTGCGCGGATTCGACAAGCACTACCGGTTGTTCCGCGAGGCGGCCGATCGCGCCAAGCTGCTGTTCCAGAGCGCCGACTGGCCGGCG
>JAOUFA010000310.1 GCA_029858545.1 Betaproteobacteria bacterium | reverse complement strand
ATGATTTCCTTCTTCACCGTGTAGTCGAGCTGCACGGTGTGACAATCGAGGCAGAACAGCACGCGCAAGGGGTAGAACGGCTCGCGGCCGATTTCGTCCTGGCGCAGGAAGTGGTTGCACCAGGGCTGCTTGCCCAGGTCGACCGCCGGCTCGAGGCGGGCCGAATCGCAGACGCGGCAGATCACGCGAACCACTCCCTGTTGTCCCGGATGAAGGCGCCCGCCTGCGCGAGCGATTCCTCGGTGCCGATGTCGAGAAACGGCGCATCGCAAGGCACGACCCGGATGCGCGATCCGGCGGCGAGCAGCGCGGGGAACACATCATACTCGAAGCTGAGCGGCCGCCCGCGCGGGAACCGGTCGATACACGTGCGCCGGAACAGGTAGACGCCGCCGTTTACCAGCCCCGCGCCCGGCCGCTTCTCGGCGAAGCCGCGCAGGCGACCCTGTTCGTCGGCATCGACGGCGCCGAAGCGGCCCGCATCGGTGACGCGCACCGCGAGCAGTGCGCCGTCGATCGCGGCGTCGTCGAGCGTTCGCAACAGCGGGCCGAGCGGTGCGAGGACGAGCGAGTCGCCGTTGCACGCGAGCGCGTCGCCCGTCCGGTCGCCCGAGCGTTCGAGCGCGTGGAGAAACCCGCCCGCGGTGCCGAGCGCCGTCGGTTCGCGCGCGCAGCGGACTTCGAGCCCCTCGATCGCGAGCGACGCCGCGTACTCCTCGATCTTGTCGGCGCGATAACCCGTCGACAGCAGCGCCCGCGCGATCCCCTGGCTGCGCAGATAGCGCAGGACCCACTCGACGAAAGGCCGCCCGGCGACGGGCGCGAGCGGCTTGGGCAGATCCGGCAGCAGGTGGCGGATGCGCGTGCCCTGGCCGCCGACGAGAACAACCGAGGTCAGGTTATCGCGGGGGATCATTGGCCCATCAGGTCGATGCGGGTAGCCGGCGGACGGTCTTGCCACGGTCTGGCGCAAATCGCGCGCTAGAGCGGGGCCGGGTAACCAAGATACTCGTTGAGCTTCCCGCCGCCGGCGTCAAGAAAGATTCTTTCGCACTCCGTCGACCAGAACTGCCCAACCGTCGAAGCCGTTTCCGACTTGGTTAGTGTCTTCGCCGCTTTCGCGAGGCCGACAGCCTGCAGCAGTCGGGTGTCGGTGGCATCCAGCCCTGCCTTTTCGGCTATCGCGCGCAGCAACTGCAACTGTGCTTCCTCTCCGTTGGAGCCAAGAAGATCCTCGAAACGAACGGTTAGCCCCGATCTGTCCCGGGTCCACGGCGAGATCGACCGGTACCAGGCAATCAGTTCCTGGGCCCAGAGACCCATGAAGACCTCCATGCGTTTGGTGTCGTTGTCTATTGCCTTCCAGGCCGAGCCGTGTTTCGCTCCCCGCCGTGGATGCATGAAGAAGCGCATGTGCGAGACCAGCGCGCCGCGCAACTCTCGTTTGGATACCAGTACCCGGAATTCGCTCAAACAATCGATCACGTAGTCACTGTAACCGAGGTGGCCGACCGCGAACTGGCCGGGCATCATCAGGCGGATCGCCTTGTGCAGGGGAAACTGGTGCGGAGGAAGGCTGTCGTCAGAATTGTCATGCGCGATCGCGATCGGCCGGTAGTCCGAAAATCCGCTCTCCGACATATGAACACCGGTGTTCGCCAATCCGAGCAGGCCTAGAATCTCTGCGATCAAATAGGTGCCCGATTTCGGCAGCGATACGACGAAGACACGCTCTCTTGACGGCCCCGTGGACCGGGCGAAGCGGGCCTGACCCTTCACGATGAACACGGGAAAATCCGTGTCGCCGACGGGCGCCAGTCGATTGGCGAGCTTCTTTAGCGCGGCAAACATGGGCTGCCCCCCGCGCCAGGTCGCGTAAGGGTCGGTCCGAGGAATTCTCCTGCCGCGCGGTCACTCGCGCAAGAATTCTTCAGGATTCCGGCGATATCGGGCATTGAATCTACGTCCGCGCTCGAGGCAACCTGTCCCGGAACATCGGCTCCTCGTCGTTTCGCGTCAGGATCAGATGGAAACTGTCCAGTGCGTTGTCGTGTCCGCGCACGTAGTCGCCCGCGAAGTGATCGCAAATATCCTGATGGTGGGTGAAGCCGAGATTCGACACGGCGCGCAGCCACCAGTCCCGGTTCTCGATGGTCTGGTGCAGTTCCACGCCGTTCACGATGTCCGAATTGGGGGACACCGACATGATGACCACACCCGATGGCGCCAGATGCCGGTCGATATTCTCGAACAGCGCGGGCAGCTGTTCACGGCGAAGGTGCTCGATCACTTCCCAAAGCGTGATGACTGAAAACAAGAATGGCTCGTCGCCGGAGTTTTCGCTCACCAGCGAGAACGGTTCGGTAATATCGGCGGTGAACAGAAATTCCGGGATCGTGGCCCACTCGGCACGCAGTGTTCGCCTGGAGAAATCACTTCCTTCGACGCCGACCGCGTAACAGCCCTGGTCCAGGAAGCTCTTCACCTGTCCGCCCCCGGAACAGCCAAGGTCGAGGACGCGGAGCTGTTCCGCGGGTATCCAGGCGCGCATCCGGGCATTGAAGCGCAGATTGGTCGAATTGTCGCGGGCGGTACCCCAGGGCGCAAGATGATCCGGCGAGTCGGCAGCCACGGGCTTGGCGGTCAGAATCTTCAGGTAGCCGTGGCGTTCGACGAGGCGCGTGCGCAATATCCACGAGGCCGATGCCGAAAATTGTTCCAGCCGCTCGATGCGGTCGAGGACTCTCCCTTCCGCGTCCTTCAGCGCCTCGAGAACGCGATACAAGCCGTTGAGGCGGTGCAGAAATCTGACCAGGAAGGCGCGCAAAGTCGGCTCGTCAGACGTTTGCGTAGCGCGAATTGCGCAGCATCGTGTAGCCCTTCATCAGCTCGCGGATGCCGCGGTCGAGCCCCCACTCGGTCCTGAATCCGGTCGCGGCGAGGCGCGCGTTCGAGACGATGTAGTCGCGCTTGTCGGGGTCCTCGCCGATCGGCGCCTCGACGTAGACGAACTGCGGCAGGTGCTTCTGGATCGCCTGGCACAGTTCGATCTTGGAGAGGTTCGCGTCGTCGAGCCCGACGTTGTAGGGCTTGCCGCGCATCGCATCGAAATGCTCGAGCGCGTACAGGAACACCCGCGCGACGTCCTGGATGTGGATGTAATTGCGCTTGAAGTGGCCCTCGAACACCACCACCGCGCGGTCGTGCACCGCGCGGTAGACGAAGTCGTTCACCAGCAGGTCCATGCGCATGCGCGAGGCCATGCCGAACACGGTGGCGAGGCGGAAGGTGACGCTGTTCTCCCTCTGCAGCACCGCCTTCTCGGCGTTCACCTTGGTCACGCCGTAGAGAGAAATCGGCCGCAGCGGGCTCTCCTCGGTGCAGAACTTGCCCTGCTCGCCGATGCCGTAGCCGCTGTTGGTGACCGGCATCAGGATGCGCTGGCTCGGGCTCGCCAGGCGGCAGATCATTTCGACCGCGTCCTGGTTGATGGTCTGGGTGCCGAGCGGGTCGGTCTTGCACAGCGGCGCGCCGACCAGCGCCGCGAGCGGGATCACCGCGTCGGCGCGGGCGAGCAGGCGCTTGATCGTCGCCTCGTCGCGGCAGTCGCCGCGCAGCACCTCGAAGCCGTCGTAGGCGCAGCATTCGGCGAGGCTCGCCTGCTGGAACATGAAGTTGTCGAGCACCGTCACCGCGTGGCCGGCTTGGAGGAGTTTGGGGACGAGCACGGAGCCGAGGTAGCCGGCTCCTCCGGTGACGAGGATGTGCATGGACGGGTCTTTCCGCTGCGGTTCGGATTTCAGGAATGGACGATGCTGCTGCCGGGCGCATTGATCGAAAAACGCACCTCATGATAAGCGCTCAAGGCCGCGCGTACCGCGGACTGCTTCTCGGGCGGGGCGAAAAAGAGCATGAAACCGCCGCCGCCCGCGCCGAGCAGCTTGCCGCCGAGCGCGCCCGCGCCGATGCCGGTTTCGTACAGCCGGTCGATCTCGGGCGCGCTCACCGAGGGGTCGAGGCGCCGCTTCTGCTGCCAGGTGTCGTCGAGCAGGCCGCCGAAAGTCGACAGGCTGCCGCTGCCGGTGAGCGCGTCGTAGGCCTGATCCACCAGCCGGTGCATCGCCTTCAGATTGGTCTGGATCGCCGGCAGGTGGTCGAGCTTGCTCTGCTCGACTTCCTGCGCGCGCCGCGTCAGCCCGGTGAAATAGAGCATCAGGCTGTCGTTCAGTTCGCGCAGCCGCGCCGCGCCGATCGACACCCGCTCGACGGTGAAGTCGGACTCGCCGCGGAACTGCACGATGTTGAGTCCGCCGTAGGCGGCGAAGATCTGATCCTGCAGCCCGACCACCTCGCGCAGCACGTTGCGCTCGACGTCGATCGCCGCGCGCGCGAGTTCGTATTGCCCGATGTGACGTCCCTGGTAGGCGTGCAGGCCCTTGATCAGCCCGACGGTGAAGCTCGAGGACGAACCGAGCCCGCTGAACGAAGGCAGGTCGGAGGCGAGATTGACCTCGATGTCCGAGATCACCCCGCACTGCTTGAGGATCTCGCGAAACGGCCGGTGCTCGAGGTCCTCGAGGCGCTTCACCAGTTCGACCTTGCGGTAGGCGAAGCGGATCTTGTGGTCGAACAGCCACGACGGCAGGTGCGAGACGGTGTGGTAGATGTACTTGTCGATCGCGGTGCCGAGCACCGCGCCGCCGTGGCGGGTGAAGAAA
>JAOUFA010000309.1 GCA_029858545.1 Betaproteobacteria bacterium | reverse complement strand
CGACAAACTGGCCGAGAACGCGGTGGACTTTTCGCCGCCGGGGGCGCCGATCCGCGTGACGTTGCGCGCCGAGGGTGGGATGGCGCGTCTGGACACCGAGAACCAGGGACCGCCTCTGCCGCCCGAGTTGCGCGGCCGGCTGTTCGAATCGATGGTTTCCGGCCGCGAGCGAAGTTCGGGCGCGCCGCATCTGGGCCTCGGGCTCTATGTCGCGCGCCTGATCGCCGAATTTCACGGCGGCGGCATCGAGGCGGAAAATCTTCCGGGGGCCGCCGGAGTCAACCTTCGCGTGGCTTTCCGCCTCGTCGCCGGCTGAGCGCGCCGCGTGGATCGTGTCGATTTGTTCGTCATAGGCGGCGGCATCAACGGCGTCGGTGTCGCGCGTGATGCGGCGGGTCGCGGGCTGTCGGTGCTGCTCGCCGAAAAGGGCGATCTTGGCGGGGCAACCTCATCGATCTCCTCGAAGCTGATTCACGGCGGTTTGCGATATCTCGAGCACTACGAGTTCAGGCTGGTCGCCGAATCGCTTGCCGAGCGCGAATCGCTGTTGCGTACCGCCGGGCATCTGGTGTGGGCGACGCGCTTCGTGATGCCGCATGTGCCGGAACTTCGGCCGCGCTGGATGATCCGCCTCGGTCTTTTCCTCTACGACCATCTGGGACGTGCATCGAGCCTGCCGGGTTCAAGCGGTGTGCGGCTCGATGCGAGCCTCTACGGCAACGGGTTGAGGTCCGAGCTCAGGCATGGATTTGTGTACTCGGATTGCCGGGCCGATGACGCACGGCTGGTGCTCGCCACCGCTCGGGCGGCGCGCGAACTGGGAGCCGAGATCTGCCCGCGCAGCGAACTGGTCGACGCGCGACGCGAGGCAGGATTCTGGCGTGTTCGGCTGCGCGCCGAGAGCGGTGAACGCGAACTGCGTGCGCGTGTACTGGTCAATGCCGCGGGTCCGTGGGTGAAAAGCGTTCTGAACGATGCGCTGGGCCAGGCGAGCGACGAGGCCGTGCGCCTGGTAAAGGGTAGTCACATCGTAATGCCGCGCCTGTACCCGGGTGAGCATGCCTTCATTCTGCAGAACAGCGATCGCCGGGTGGTGTTCATGATTCCCTACGAGAGCCGCTATACGCTGGTCGGCACCACCGACATTCCGTTCGCCGGCGACCCGGCGCAGGTCGGCGCGAGCGCCGAGGAAATCGACTATCTATGCACGGCGGTGAACCGTTATCTTGCGCGACGCGTATCGCCGCGGGACGTGGTGTGGAGCTATTCGGGCGTGCGCCCGCTCTACGACGATGGCCGCAGTGATCCATCGGCGGTGACGCGCGACTACGTGCTGAGAATGGATGCCGGGCCGGGGCAGGCACCGGTGCTTTCGGTATACGGCGGAAAGCTCACCACCTACCGGCGGCTCGCCGAGCGGGTAATGGAACGGCTGGCAGGCTGCTTCCCCGCAATGAAGGCGGCGTGGACGGCGAATGTGGCGCTGCCCGGGAGCGATTTCGGGTCTGCGGGGCGCGAAACATTCCGCAAGGCGTTCGCTGCGCACCATCGCGCGCTGCCCGAGGCGGTGGTACAAGGAGTGTTCCGGCGCCACGGCACGCTTGCCGGCGAGGTGCTGGGCGAGGCGCGCTGCGCCGCCGATCTGGGCGAGGACTTCGGCGCCGGGCTGACCGAGCGCGAAGTGCGCTATTTCGTCGAGCACGAATGGGCGGCGAGCGCCGACGATGTGCTGTGGCGGCGGAGCAAGTGCGGCCTGCATCTCGATCGACACGAGCGGGCGCGGGTCGCCGATTTTGTCGGTGCCTGAGAGGGGGTATCGAGTTGGACTGGTGGGTTGTCTATCTGGCAATCGGCGCGGTGGTCGGATTCATGGCCGGGCTGCTCGGGATCGGCGGCGGCATGCTGATGGTACCGGTGCTCGTCCTCGTGTTCGGTGCGCAGGGGCTGGCTCCGGAGCACCTGATGCACGTATCGCTTGCCACCGCGTTGGCGACGATCGCGTTTACCTCGATATCCAGCGTGCGCGCGCATCACCTGCATGGCTCGGTGGACTGGCGCATCGCGCGCATCATGGCGCCGGGCATCCTCACGGGAGCCTTCTTTGCCTCGTTTGGCGCCGGAGCGATTCCGACCTGGCCGCTGGCGGCGATCTTCACTGCGCTGTTGTTCTACGCATCGGCGCAGATGCTGATCGAGATAAAACCTTCCGCCTCGCGCGCTCTTCCGGGGACCCTGGGTATCTTTGTCGCGGGAAGCGTGATCGGTGTGGTGTCGAGCCTGCTTGCCGCGGGCGGGGCCTTTCTGACGATACCCTTTCTCACCTGGTGCCAGGTGCCGGTGCGCCGCGCGATCGGCACCGCGGCGGCAAACGGTTTTCCGATCGCCATCGCGGGTACCGCGGGCTATGTCGTTCAGGGCCTGCGCAGCCAGGGCCTGCCGGCGGGCAGCCTGGGTTATGTCTACCTGCCTGCGCTGTTCCTGATCGTCGGCGTCAGCGTATTGACTGCGCCGCTCGGTGCGCGGGTGGCACACCGACTGCCGGTTCGGCAACTGCGCCGCGTGTTCGCCGTGGTGATGTTCCTGCTCGGTCTGCGGATGCTGGCCGGACTGTGGAGGTGAGCTGCGGCGCGGTACCGCGAAGCCGCAGCGCGAGGCTATACTTCGGCGCATGGAACCCCGCGCGAATCCCTACGAGCAGGACCTCGGCAAGACCCCGGCCAACTATGCGCCGCTGACGCCGCTGTCCTTTCTCGAGCGCGCCGCGACCGTGTATCCGCAGCGCGTCTCGGTGATCCATGGCGTGAGGCGCTTTACGTGGCAGGAGACCTATGCGCGCTCGCGGTGTCTCGCTTCGGTGCTGGCGCAACGCGGTATCGGCCTTGGCGATACCGTCGCGGCGATGCTCGCCAATACGCCGGAGATGATCGAGTGCCACTTCGGCGTGCCGATGGCGGGCGCGGTACTGAACGCGCTCAATACCCGGCTCGATGCCGAGGCGATCGCGTTCATGCTGAACCATGGCGAGGCGAAGCTGCTCATTACCGACAGGGAATTCGCGCCGACGATCGAGCAGGCACTGAAGAAGATCGGCCGCGCGATCGAAGTAATCGACGTCGACGATCCCGAGTACCGGGGCGCGGGCGAGCGCCTTGGCGAGAAGACCTACGAAGCACTGCTCGCCGAAGGCGATCCGGAATGGCGATGGCCCTGGCCGGCCGACGAGTGGCAGGCGATCTCGCTCAACTATACCTCGGGAACCACCGGCAATCCCAAGGGCGTCGTCTACCACCATCGCGGTGCGTATCTCAATGCGGTCGGCAATATTCTCGTCTGGGGCATGCCGCAGCAGCCGATCTACCTGTGGACCCTGCCGATGTTCCACTGCAACGGCTGGTGTTTTCCGTGGACCGTGGCGGCGAACGCGGGCACCAACGTGTGTCTGCGCAAGGTCGAGCCGGCGCCGATCTTCGATCTTATCCGCCAGCACAAGGTCAGCCACTACTGTGGCGCGCCGATCGTGCATCAGGCGCTGATCAACGCGCCCGCGGAAATGAAGCAGGGCATCACGCACAAGGTGGCCGGACTGGTCGCGGCCGCCGCGCCGCCCGCTGCGATGATCGAAGGCATGAAGCTGATGGGTTTCGACCTCACCCACGTCTACGGCCTGACCGAGGTCTACGGTCCCGCGACGGTGTGCGCCAAGCACCCCGAGTGGGAGTCGTTGCCGCTTGCCGAGCAGGTGCGGTTGAACGGCCGCCAGGGCGTGCGCTACACGGTGCAAGAGGGATTGTCGGTGATGGACCCCGAGACCATGAGGCCGGTGCCCGCCGATGGCCAGACGATGGGCGAAATCATGTTCCGCGGCAACATCACGATGAAGGGCTATCTGAAGAATCCGCTCGCGACGCAGGAAGCCTTCCGGGGCGGGTGGTTCCATTCGGGCGACCTGGCGGTGATGCAGCCCGATGGTTATGTGAAGATCAAGGACCGCTCCAAGGACATCATCATTTCGGGCGGTGAGAACGTCTCCTCGCTCGAAGTCGAGGACGTGCTCTATCGCCATCCGGCGGTGCTCGCGGCGGCGGTGGTGGCGATGCCCGATGCCAAATGGGGCGAGACGCCTTGCGCTTTCGTTGAATTGAAGACTGGCGCGAAGGCGACCGAGGCCGAGCTCATCGAGCATTGCCGCGCCAGCCTCGCGCGCTTCAAGGCACCGCGCGCGGTGGTGTTCGGCGAGCTGCCGAAAACCTCGACCGGGAAGATCCAGAAATTCGTGCTGCGCGAAAAAGCCAAGTCGGCGAGCGCGATCGATACCTGAGGAGACGCTCATGAGCGCCGTACTGCAAAGCGATCAGGCCGTGCTGCTACGTCACGACCGCGAAGGAGTTTGCACCCTCACGATGAATCGGCCGCAGCAGATGAACCTGCTCACCGGCGAGATGATCGAGGCGCTCCGATCCGCCCTCGATGCGATCGCGCGGGATGAATCGGTGCGTGTCGTCGTGCTCGCCGGCGAGGGCAAGGGGTTCTGCGCGGGACACGATTTGAAGGAGATCCGCGCGCTGGGCGAACAGCCGCAAATCGAAGCCCTGTTCGGGCGCTGCAGCCGCATGATGCAATCAATCGCGCAATTGCCCCAGCCGGTGATCGCGCGCGTGCAGGGCGCGGCCGCGGCGGCGGGCTGTCAGCTGGTCGCGCAGTGCGATCTCGCCGTGGCCTCGCA
>JAOUFA010000308.1 GCA_029858545.1 Betaproteobacteria bacterium | reverse complement strand
CGAGAATCGCCAGTTGAAGCGGAAGCAGCGCTGGCACCCGGCACGGCGCGCTCCGCGCGTCGCGTCGCCGAGGCTCCGCGCGAGGCGGCTGCCGCGCCCGAGGATGCGGTGCGCCGGACCGAGCGCGCCGAGCCGGCCATCCACCCGCTGGTTGCGGCCGGCTACGAGGCCTATCAGGCGGGCAATTTTCCCGCCGCGCGCGAGGCCTACGATCGCGCCCTGCGCGAGGAGCGCGACAATCGCGACGCGCTGCTGGGTCTTGCCGCGGCGGAAATGCGTCTGGGACATCTGGATGCCGCCGAGACGCTGTACACGCGCCTGTTGCGCGCCGACCCACGCGATCCGCATGCGCAGGCGGGTCTGTTCGCGCTGCACGGTGCGCTGGTCGACCCGATCGCCGCGGAAACCCGCGTGAAATCGCTGCTCGCCGCGAATCCCCAGGCGCACATCCTGCACTTCACGCTCGGCAATCTGCTTGCCCGACAGGGACGATGGTCCGAAGCGCAGCAGGCCTACTTCCGGGCCTATGGCGCGGACCCCGACAATCCGGATTTCGCCTACAACCTCGCGGTGAGCCTGGATCATCTACGGCAAACGAAAATCGCTCTCGACTACTATCTTCGCGCCATCGCGTTGGCCGAGAAGCGCGGCGCCGCGTTCGACACGCAAAACGCGCGCTCGCGCGTGCAGGAACTCACGCCCCGCGCCGAATAGCAGGCCGGCTTGAGCCAGGGCGGGACTAACATGGACTGGATGACCGCGCCGAAGACTCCGCAGAAGCGTCATATCGGGCAGATCCTGATCGACCAGGGGATCCTCACCGAGGACCAGTTGCGTATCGCGCTTCTCGAGCAGATGAAATCCAGCCAGCCCGTCGGCCGGCTGCTCGTGCAACTGGGTTTCGTTTCCGAGGCGACGCTGCGCGACGCGCTCTCCGAAAAACTCGGCCTGCATTCGGTCGATCTGGCGAACATCATCGTCGATCCGACGGCGTTGAAGCTCCTGCCGCGCGAGCTGGCGCGACGCTTTCGCATGTTCCCGGTGGCGCTCGACCGCCAGTCGAAGAAGTTCATCGTCGCGCTTGCCGATACCAGCAACATCGTCGCGATCGATCAGTTGCGCGCCCACCTGAAGGGCGAATTGGAGATCGAGCTGCGCCTCGCCGGCGACAACGAGATCGAGCGCGCGATAAAGGACTACTACGGCCACGAGTTCTCGATCGACGGCATCCTGCGCGAGATCGAGACCGGCGAGGTCGAATACAGCGCTATCGCCGAGGATGACCAGTACAGCCAGCCGGTGGTGCGCCTGATTTCGGCGCTGCTCGCCGATGCGGTGGAGCGCGAGGCCTCCGACATCCATTTCGAACCCGAGCAGAATTTCCTGCGCATCCGCTATCGGGTCGACGGTGTGTTGCGCCAGATCCGCAGCCTGCACAAGACCTACTGGCCGGCGATGGCGGTGCGCCTGAAGGTGATGGCGAAGATGAACATCGCCGAGACGCGCGCGCCGCAGGACGGGCGTATTTCGGCGACGCTATCGGGGCGAGCCATCGATTTTCGCGTCTCCGCGCTGCCCACCGCGCACGGCGAGAACCTCGTGCTGCGCATTCTGGACAGGCAAAAGGGCATCGTCCCGCTCGACCGGCTGGGGCTCGAGGATGCACAGCTGGAAATCCTCAGGCGCATGATCGCACGGCCCGAGGGCATCATCCTGGTTACCGGACCGACCGGCAGCGGCAAGACCACCACGCTGTACTCGATTCTCAACCACATCAACTCCGACGGGGTGAATATCATGACCCTCGAGGATCCGGTCGAGTATCCGATGACCCTGATCCGGCAGACCTCGGTGGCCGAGGTGGCGAAGCTCGATTTCGCCAACGGCATCCGCGCCATCCTGCGCCAGGACCCCGATGTGATCCTGGTGGGCGAGATTCGCGACGACGACACGGCCGACATGGCGTTTCGCGCCGCGATGACCGGACACCAGGTGTATTCCACGCTGCACACCAATTCCGCGACGGGTGCGATACCGCGCCTGCTCGACATCGGCATCGTGCCTGACGTCATGGCGGGCAACATCATCGGTATCGTGGCGCAGCGTCTGGTAAGGAAATTGTGCCGGACCTGCCGTCAGGCGCACGCGTTGGGCGAACGCGAGCGCCGTCTGCTCGGCCTCGCCGAGGGGGAGACGGCGGAACTCTACCGCGCGGTGGGCTGCGAGCAATGCGACTACCAGGGATACCGGGGACGTCTTGCGATCATGGAACTCCTCAAGATCGACCCCGCGCTCGACGAACTGATCGCCCGGCGTGCGACCGCGCGCGAAGTTCTGGCCGCGGCGCGTGCGCAGGGCTTTCGCACGCTCGCCGACGATGGCCTGCGCGCCGTGCGCGCAGGCATCACGAGTATCGAAGAGCTGATGCGCGTGGTCGACCTGACCGACCGGATGGATTGACCGGACTCAGCAGGGAGACCGGGGGCGATGACGCTGTATAGCTACAAGGCGATCGATGCGCGGGGCGCGCGGCGGCTGGGGCGGGTCGATGCCGCCAATCTGTTCGAACTTGAGCAGCGTCTGGCGCGCATGGGCCTCGACCTGGTCGACGGTGCGCCATCGCGCGCGACCGGCCGATCCCTCGGCGGCGGGGTAAAGTCCCAGGAACTGATCAACTTCTGTTTTCACCTCGAACAACTGGTGCATGCCGGCGTGCCGATCGTCGAGAGTCTTGCCGATCTGCGCGACAGTACCGACAGCCCGCGTCTGCGCGACGTGGTGTCGGGCGTGATCGAGGCGATCGAAGGCGGCAGCAGCCTGTCCGAGGGACTCGCCGCGTTTCCGGAAACTTTCGGCAAGGTGTTCGTGAGCCTGGTGCGCTCGGGCGAACAGACCGGGCGTCTGCCCGAGGTGCTCAGAAGCCTGACCGAGTCGCTCAAGTGGGAGGATGAACTGGTCGCGCAGACGCGCAAGGCGATTCTGTACCCGGCGTTCGCCGCGGCGCTCATCGTCGCAATGGTGTTCTTCCTGATGATCTATCTCGTGCCGCAGCTCACCGCCTTCCTGCGCGGTCTCGGCAGGGACGTGCCGTTGCAGACGCGCCTGCTGATCATGGTGTCGGGCGTATTCGTCGATTACTGGTGGGCGATTCTCGCCGCGCCCTTCGTTGCCTGGGGTGGCCTGCGCTTCGCGACCAAGTCCAACCCTGCGCTCGCCACCGAAATCGACCGCCGCAAGCTTTCCCTGCCGCTGCTCGGTCCGATCCTGCGCAAGATCACGCTGGCGCGCTTCGCATCGAGTTTTGCGCTGATGTATTCGTCGGGCATAACCGTGCTCGATGCGCTGCGCTCCACGGAGCAAATCGTCGGCAACCGTGCCATGGAGCAGGCGCTTCGTACCGCCGGCCAGCAGATCGCCGAGGGCAAGGGTCTTACCGCCGCTTTCGAGGATGCGCAGATCTTTCCGCCGCTCGTGCTGCGCATGCTGCGGGTGGGCGAGAACACCGGCGCGCTCGATACGGCATTGCTCAACGTGAGCTATTTCTACAATCGGGAGGTACGCGAGGCGATCGCGGAACTTCAGACCCTGCTCGGACCCGTGCTGATCCTGATCCTCGGCGCGGTGCTGTTCTGGGTGATCGTCGCAGTGTTCGGCCCGCTCTACGATGTGCTGACCAAGATCAAATTCTGATGAACCTCACGGCGCTGCGGCGATGACCGAAAGACGGCTCCTTTACTTCACTTCGCAGGGACACGATCTGTATCGAGCCGCGCGCGGCGGGTTGCGGCTCGAGGCGAGCTTTGCCCCGGACGGGGTGGCCGACTTGCGCGCCTATCTGCGCGCCCACTCGGGCGTGGTGTTCAGCGTGCTGGCCGACCTCGCCGGAGAGGACTTTCAGGAAGAGCAGATCCCGTTCCTGCGCGGGGCCGAGCGCCAGGCGGTGCTCGGCCGGCGCCTCGCGCAGCGCTATCGCGATACGCGGCTCGCGACCGCGCTGTCGCTCGGTTATGTGCGGGACGAGCGCCGCAACGAGCGCCTGCTGCTCGCCTCGTTCACCGATCCGCAGCAGTTCGCACCCTGGCTCGGCGCGATCGCCGAATCGGGCGCCAAACTGGCGGGCGTTTATTCGGTGCCCTTGCTCGCGCCGGCGCTCGCCGTCCGTCTCGGCCTGAGGGATCACTACGGTTTCCTGGCGACGTTCACCCGGGCCGGGTTGCGGCAATGTTTCCTCGAACACGGCAAGTTGCGCTTCGCGCGCCTGCAGGCGTTGGACGATCGATCTCCCCGGGCGCTCGCCGCCCGGTTGCGTGAAGAAACCGATCGGCTCTCGCAATATCTCACCACGCTGCGCGCGCTGCCGCGCGACGGTCCGGCGGTGCCGGTCGCGGTGGTGGCGCCTGTCGATCTGGCGCAGGAACTCGAACGGGAGCTCGATCGCAGCGTCGCCGCGGAGGATCGCGTTGTGTTTCGCGTGATCGGCATGGACCGGGCGCGGCGCGCGGCGGGATTGCGGCATCCGCCGCAGACCCCGGGCGCCGAACTGCTGTACCTCGCGCTCGCCGTCAAGACGCCGCCGGTCGAACAGTACGCGCCACGTGCCGAGCGCAGCAGTTTCTTCTTCTGGCGTATCCAGCGCGCGCTGATCGCGGCGGGCGCGCTCGGCCTGAGCGTTGGCGCCCTGTACGCGGGCGGACTGTGGCGCGAAACCTACGAGGCGCGCGAGCG
>JAOUFA010000307.1 GCA_029858545.1 Betaproteobacteria bacterium | reverse complement strand
ACCGTTCGACCCGGCGAAGCTCGACGAACGGCTCGACCGCTTCCTCAGGCATCTCTACGTAGAGATCGACGCGAGCGACGCGCAGCAGGCGAAGCTCGGACCCATCGTGAAGGAAGCCGTGAAAGAACTTCGTCCGCTGCGCGAGGCGATGCGCGCCGCGCGCAAGGAGGCGATCGACTTGCTCGCCAGGGAGACGGTCGACCGGGCGGCGATGGAGCAGTTGCGTACCGCGAAGATGAAGGCTGCCGATCAGCTGTCGCGGCGCATGACCCAGGCGCTCGCCGACGCGGCCGAGGTGCTGACGCCGGTGCAACGCAAGCAGATCGCCGAGCGTCTCGCCCGCTGGCGCGGGCGGCATGGCTGATTGGCAGGTGAGGGGCGCGTAACGCCCCTCTCCGGGCGCTCGCTCGGGCACTGAGCCGGTTTGGTTTGGCCACCTGGCGGAATCCAAACCCGCGGCAAGTCCGCGCCTTGCCCTCGTAGAGACCCCGGTCGTGGCATCCAGGCCGCCGCCTCAATTCGCGCTAGACTCCCCCTGATGCCCCGGCGCATTCTGCTTGTCGAAGACGATACGCGCCTTGCCGCGATGCTCCTCGAATATCTCGGCGAGGCCGGATTTCGCGTCGAGTCGGCCGTCGAAGGCGAACGCGCGCTCGAGCGACTGGCGCGCGAGCCCTTCGATGCCGTGGTCCTCGATCTCGGTCTTCCGGATGTGGACGGGCTGGAGGTCTGCCGCCGGCTGCGCGCGCAGGCCGATACGCCGGTGCTGATGCTCACCGCGCGCGGCGATGCGATGGATCGCGTGCTCGGACTGGAGATCGGCGCCGACGACTATCTGCCCAAGCCGTTCGAGCCGCGCGAACTGCTCGCGCGGTTGCGCGCGGTCCTGCGGCGCGGGGCGCGGCCGGCCAACGCGGGGTTGCTGCATTTCGGGCGCCTGGAGATCGACCGCGACGCGCACGCGGTGCGCCTCGACGGCGTCGAGAAGCCGCTCACCGGTCACCAGTTCGCGCTGCTCGTCGCGCTCGCCGAGCATGCGGGGCGGGTGCTGTCGCGCGAAGTGTTGATGGATCTGGTCAAAGGTACGACGTTCGAACCCTTTGACCGGTCGATCGACATGCACATTTCGCGCATCCGCGCGGCGATCGAGGATGATCCGAAGGCACCGCGCCGCATCCTGACATTGCGCGGTGCCGGCTACGTATTTTCCAAGTCCCAGGAGTCATGACCAGGCTCTATCTGCGTGTCTACGTCGCGCTGGTGGCGAGCATCGCCGTGTTCGCGCTCGCGGCGGGTTTCCTGTGGCGCCAGGTGTTCGAGGCCCCCGGCGCGCGCCAGGGCCTCGAGGTTGCCGCCGCGCTCGCGCAGCAGGCGCTGCCGCCCGCGGATGCCGCGCCCGCGGCGCAACAGAGCGGGCTCGCGCGACTGGCCGGGATACTCGGCACCGAACTCACGCTGTATGCGCCCGATCGCGCGCGCATTGCCGTGGTGGGCGAGCCGCTGCCCGCGCCTTCCGCAGACCGGCATCGCGCCGGATGGCTGCGGCGCGCCGACGGCCCTCCCGCGCTCGCGCTGCCGCTTGCCGACGGCAGATGGTTGGTGGTGCGCACCGCGCGCTGGCGTCGGCACCCGGCCTTTGGGCTGTTCTCGACCCTCGCGCTGCTCGTGCTCGCGGTGGGGGTCGGCGCCTATCCCGTGGTGCGCCGTCTCACCTCGCGCATCGAACGCCTGCAAAGCGGAGTCGAGCAACTCGGTGCCGGGGACTTGCGCGCACGCGTGAAGGTCGAGGGACGCGACGAGGTGGCGCGTCTCGCCGCGAGCTTCAACCGCGCGGCGGAGCGCATCGAACAACTGGTCGGCGCGCACAAGTCGCTGCTCGCGGCGACCTCGCACGAGCTGCGTACGCCGCTTGCCCGCATTCGCCTGGCGATCGAACTGATGAAGGAGGGGGGCGATGCCCGCCGCAAGGGCGAGTTGGAGCGGGATATCGCCGAACTCGACGGCCTGATCGACGAAATCCTGCTGCTGAGCCGGCTCGATGCGGCGCCCTCGCATGAGGCCGACGAGGAGGTCGATCTGCTCGCGCTCGCCGCCGAGGAGTGCGCGCGCTACGAGGAGGCGGAGCTCGACGGCCAGCCGGTGAGCCTGCGCGGCGACGCACGGCTGTTGCGCCGTCTGATCCGCAATCTGCTGGAGAACGCGCGCCGCCATGGCGCGCCGCCGATCGAAGTGCGGATCTGCCGGACGGCGCGCGACCGGCCCGAGGCTGCCGAGCTGCGCGTGCGCGATCACGGGCCGGGCATCGCGGCCGATGAGCGCGAGCGCGTATTCGAGCCGTTTTACCGCCATCCGAACGCGGGCCAGGGCGCCGGCGCGGGGCTGGGCCTTGCGCTGGTGCGGCAGATCGCGCGGCGGCACGGCGGCGAGGCGCGCGTGGAAGACGCCGACCCAGGCGGCAGTTGCTTTGTCGTGCGCTTGGCGGGCGCGCGGCGCAGCCAAGGCTGAGATAATCCCGGTCCCGCAGAACTCATCGACCGGACAGACCGTGGCCCAATACGTCTTTACCCTGCGCAGGGTCAGCAAGACCGTGCCGCCCCAGCGCACGATCATCAAGAACATCTCGCTCAACTTCTTCCCCGGCGCCAAGATCGGCGTGCTGGGACTGAACGGCTCGGGCAAGTCCACCGTATTGCGCATCATGGCGGGCGAGGACGACAACTACGAGGGCGAGGTGATCCGCATGCCGGGCATCCGCCTGGGCTACCTGCCGCAGGAGCCGCAGCTCGATGCGGCGAAGACCGTGCGCGAATGCGTCGAGGAGGGGCTGGGCGGGCTCGCCGCGGCGAAAAAGCGCCTCGACGAGGTCTATGCCGCCTATTCGGAGCCGGACGCCGATTTCGACAAACTCGCCGAGGAACAGGCGCGCCTCGAGGCGCAGATCGCCGCGAGCGGCGGCGAGGGCGACCATCTGCTGGAGATCGCCGCCGATGCCCTGCGCCTGCCGCCCTGGGAAGCGAAGGTCGAGGTCCTCTCCGGGGGCGAGAAGCGCCGCGTCGCGCTGTGCCGGCTGCTGCTGTCGAAGCCCGATCTGTTGCTGCTCGACGAGCCGACCAACCACCTGGACGCCGAGAGCGTCGAGTGGCTCGAACAGTACCTGCAGCGCTTTCCCGGCACCGTGGTCGCGGTGACCCACGATCGCTACTTTCTCGACAACGCCGCGAGCTGGATCCTCGAACTCGACCGCGGCCACGGCATACCCTGGGAGGGCAATTACTCATCGTGGCTCGAACAGAAGGAAAAGCGCCTCGCGGTGGAAGCCAAGCAGGAGGAAGCGCGCATCAAGGCGATGCAATCGGAACTCGAGTGGGTGCGCCAGAACGCCAAGGGCCGGCAGTCGAAATCGAAGGCGCGCCTCGCGCGCTTCGAGGAGCTTTCCTCGCAGGAGCACCAGGCGAGGAACGAAACCCAGGAGATCTTCATCCCGGTCGCCGAGCGTCTGGGCAACGAAGTGATCGAGTTCAAGGACGTCTCCAAGGGCTACGGCGATCGTCTGCTGATCGACAAGCTGTCGTTCCAGGTGCCGCCCGGGGCGATCGTCGGCATCATCGGGCCGAACGGCGCGGGCAAATCGACGCTGTTTCGCATGATCATCGGCAAGGAAAAGCCCGCCTCGGGAAAGATCGTGCTCGGCAAGACCGTCAAGCTCGCGCACGTCGACCAGTCACGCGATGCGCTCGCCGCGGAGAAGACCGTCTATGAGGATGTCTCGGGCGGGCAGGATACGATCACCGTCGGCCGCTACCAGGTGCCGTCGCGCTCGTATCTCGCGCGGTTCAACTTTCGCGGGGCCGACCAGCAAAAGCGCGTCGGCGATCTGTCGGGCGGCGAGCGCGGCCGGCTGCACCTCGCCAAGATGCTCACCTCGGGGGCCAACGTGCTGCTGCTCGATGAGCCCTCCAACGACCTCGACGTCGAGACCCTGCGCGCGCTGGAAGAGGCGCTGCTCGAATACGCCGGCTGCGTGCTGGTGATCTCGCACGATCGCTGGTTTCTCGACCGCATCGCGAGCCATATTCTCGCCTTCGAAGGAGACTCGCGCGCGGTGTTCTTCCACGGCAACTACCAGGAGTACGAGGCCGACAAGAGGAAGCGCCTGGGCGAGGAGGGCGCCAGGCCGAAGCGCATACGGTTCAAGCCGCTGAAGGGATGAAGCGGCGCGCAGCAAGGCGGGCAAAGCCCGGCAGATGGGTTGCTGCAGCGCAGCAACGCGCTGTTGTGTTTTTGCAACAACCCCCCCTTTCAATTGTTGACGTTTCGGTATTTGTGCCAGAATCGCCATTGCCAGCGCCATAGGGAGGATCCGAGGTGCAGGGTACGGAGGTCTCGCCGCACGCGGATGCCTCTGGCAGCGAAAAAGAAGTTCAAGCGAAGCTTCATTTGTTAATTCACAAACTCCTTGGGAGAAGTGACGATGAACAAGAAACTCATGGCAGTAGCAGTAGGTGCGGCCCTGGCCGCGCCGATGACGGCGTTCTCGGCTGTCGAATTGTCGGGCCGCGTCAACGCGGGTATCGGCCAGTGGTCGGCGACCGGCGCGACGGCCGGTGCGACCGCGGACTACAAGTCGCGCTTGCGCGTGTGGGATTCGGGATCGAAATTCACGGTCAAGGCGAGTGAAGATCTCGGCGGCGGTCTGAGCACCGAGGCGTATATCGAGACCGGTTTGAACGTCGATACC
>JAOUFA010000306.1 GCA_029858545.1 Betaproteobacteria bacterium | reverse complement strand
ATTCGCCTCCGCATTGTGCTAGCCAAGCCGGCGCTCAATTCGCAGAGCAAGCCACAGGGATCCAGCAGTCGGCTCGACCAGCCTGTTGTAGCGCGTAATCAGTCTCCGTGCCTCCTCAAGCGCCCCCTGTCGGTAGCGAATCTCGCTCAACTGAATCAGCGACTGGAGATCATTCGGTTCGAGCTTGAGCGCCCGCCCGAAAAACTCCTCCGCATCCTTTGTATTTCCGTTACGTACCGAGCAAACTCCCGCGGCGGAGTAAGAACGCCAGGGTGTAGGGTAAAGGGGGTTGCGCACGGCGCGCAGGAAGTATTTGATCGACTCTGGCGTGCGACCATTCTGGCACAGGAACCAGCCGTAATTATGATTGATGTCGGCGTCAGCCGGAGCGAGTTTCAGCGCGCGCCCGAAGCTCTCGTCGGCCAGCCGCGTCTCGCGCAAATCCATGTATACCAGACCCAGCATACCGTAAGCCTGTGGAAAATCCGGATCCGCCCGCGTGGCGATGCGCAATTCTTCCAGCGCGACGCCCAAGTTGCCGACGCCGTAATACATCGCGGCGAGTTCAGTATGCGCCTTGGCACGCCTGCCCGGCTCTCCGACTTCCCCAATGATCGCTCCGCCATCGGAACCCCGCGTACCGCTCCTGTCGCCCGCGCAACCTGCCACGACCAATACCGCAATCGCGAGCATGCGCCTCACGAACGCAGCTCCGGTATCGCGTGGATCCCGCGCAAGGCACCGGGTGGAGAGCGGCGCGTACGATCCATCACATCGCCGGCGAGCTGTCCGCAAGCCGCCTCGATATCATCGCCGCGCGTCTTGCGCGTGGTCACGGTCAGATCTGACGTCTGCAGGACCTCAGCGAAGCGCCGAATACGTTCCGCGCCCGAGCGGCGGAATTCGGAACCCGGAAACGGATTGAACGGAATAAGATTGAACTTGCAGCGCACTTCGTTGGCGATCTTGACTAGACCGCGCGCATGCGCATCGGAGTCATTTATGCCGTCGAGCATCACGTACTCGAAAGTGACGAAATCGCGCGGCGCACGTTCCAGATAACGCCTGCAGGCGGCGAGGAGGTCTCGGATCGGATACTTCCGGTTCACCGGAACGAGGCGATCACGCAATGCGTCGTCGGGCGCATGCAGCGACACAGCAAGCGCCACCGGGCATTCGTCGCGCAATCGGTCAATGCCGGGGAGCACCCCCGAGGTGGAAACCGTGACGCGACGACGCGAAAGCCCATAGGCATAGTCATCCAACATCAGACGCAATGCCGGCAACACCTGATCCAGATTGAGCAGGGGCTCACCCATGCCCATCATGACCACATTCGTGATTGCACGTTGTTCCCCGTGCGCGCCGCCGAGCGCGCGGTTCGCATTCCACAGTTGGCCGATGATTTCGGCGGTGGTCAAATTTCTGTTGAAGCCCTGCTTGCCGGTCGCGCAAAAAACGCAGTCCAGCGTGCAGCCGGCCTGGCTCGATACGCACAATGTGCCGCGCCCGGACTCGGGTATGAACACCGCCTCGACGGCGTTCTTCTGATCCACCTTGAGCAGCCACTTACGGGTACCGTCGCCTGCGATGCTGTCCCCCACCACCTCGGGCGCTGCAACATGCGCCAGCGCCCGAAGCTTTTCGCGCAGCCCTTTGGCAAGATCGCTCATGCGGTCGAAGTCGGCCTCACCGCGCTGATGCAGCCAGCGCAGCACCTGCCGCGCGCGAAATGGTTTCTCGCCAATACCGGCGAAGAACCGCTCCATGGCCTCCGCGTCGAAATCGAACAGGTTGACTGTCATGGCGTCGCCCTCAGTCTGCACTCAGCGCGAATAGACTTGGCTCGCGGGAAAGAAATAGGCAATTTCGGTTCTTGCCGTATCCGCACCATCCGACCCATGCACCGCATTGGCGTCGATCGAATCGGCAAAGTCGGCGCGGATCGTCCCCTTGGCAGCCTTCTTCGGATCAGTGGCCCCCATCAACTCGCGGTTTTTCGCGATCGCATTCTCCCCCTCGATCGCCTGAACCACGACCGGCCCGGAAATCATGAAATCGACCAGATCACGGAAAAATGGGCGTTCGCGATGTACCGCATAGAAGCCTTCGGCTTCGGCGCGCGACAGCCACGTCATGCGCATCGCGACGATTTTGAGTCCTGCTGCTTCGAATCGCGCGCAGATCTGGCCGATTGCGTTCTTCTTGACCGCATCGGGCTTGATGATCGACAACGTCCGCTCAACCGCCATTAACATATCTCCTGAGGGCCAAAAATTAAGCTGGCTATTCTATCACGCGCAAGGCGGAATCAAGTAAAAACAAGGGCTTGCACAGCGCGTCACGATGCCGGACGATCATCCTCAGTCCCTGTGCCATTGCGGCGTCCAGCCGATCGCACCGGGGGGCGCGCAAAACGACACATCCACCCCGATATTCGGCACCCAGGCCAGGCGCGCGCCCTGGAACAGCAGCGGCATTTGCTCGCGCTCCCACGGAGGCACGGCCTGCTCCTGAAACAGATTCTTGAGCGAGCGGCGCGGCCGACTCGCCTCCGGCTGAAGGCGCTCGCCGCCGCTGCGCGGTCGTACCGCGAATTCGCCGAGTGCGAGAAGCCGTGCATCGATACCGGCCCCGCGGGTGCGCCGAAAACGCAGCTCACCTCCGTAGCCGGGCAGCTCCAACCTGCGCTCGCCGCGCCACGCCACGGAATCGACCCGACTGGCCGCACGGGGCGTCAACATCAGTACTCCCCGATAGACGCGCAACACCGCGCCGTCATGTTCGATCGCCAGTCGCGTGTCGCGCGCGGCACCCACGACCTGGCGCAACATATCGGCCAGCTTCCTTGCGTGAGGAGGGCGCAGTCTGAAAGCCGCCAAGAACTCCCGCAGGCGCAGCCGAGCGGCTGCGGGCGACGATTCGCGCAATGCACGTACCGACAGGCGCTCGGCGCTCGCAGCCCTGTGCCGCAATTCCTCGTCGGCCTCCGCAAAATGTGTTGCCGCACGTGCGAGCAGCTTGCGCCATTCGGGGAAACGCTCTGCCAGCAGCGGCGCAACACGCCAGCGCAGAAAATTGCGTGCCAGGGCGACGTCGCGATTGGACTCGTCCTCGACCCAATCGAGTTCCCGCTCCGCCGCATACGAGACGATCGCCTCGCGCGGAAGGTCCAGCAGCGGGCGCAACAAGCGGATTTCTCCGCCACGCGAATCACGCAAGGGCGTCACAGCCCGCATGCCGCTTGCGCCGCGCACTCCGGAACCGCGCAACAGGTTCAGCAGAACGGTCTCGGCCTGATCGTCGAGATGATGCGCGAGCGCCAGTGCGTCCACGTTCAGCCGGGCATAGGCCTCGTAGCGTGCGTCGCGCGCCCCTCCCTCGACCCCGCGGCCGCGGCGCCGCGCCGTGACACGCCGCGTAACCAGCGGCACACGCCACGCTCGGCAAAGGCGCGCTGCAAACCGCGCCCAGCGATCCGCATGGGTACTGATGCCATGGTGCACATGGACCGCGCTGAGCACATAACCAAATTCGGGGGAAAGCGTGCGCAAGAGATGCAACAGGACAACCGAGTCGATTCCCCCCGACAGCCCCACCGCCAAGCGCGCACCGCGCAAGTCGCTAAACGTCCCGAGAAATCGCGCAACGACTTCAAGCGGGTCCGCGACATTAGGGCTCGGAATACGTACCGCGAGGCGGCCTTCTCGGCCCGCTACGCGTAACGAGCGCGGGTTGAAGGCGCCTCTCGCCCCCGCGTCGGCGGTATCGGCACTACTTCGCTTCCGCTTCTTTGTACCTGCCATAGCCCATCAGGCGCTCGAGGCGCTCCTCGACCAGTTCCTTGGGCTTCTTTTCCCTGACGTGATGGAACGCCTCGATCAGCGCCTTCTTCAGTGCCGCACCCGCTGCCTGGGGATCGCGATGCGCGCCGCCGAGCGGCTCATTCACAATCTTGTCCACTAGGCCAAGCGTCTTCAGGCGGCTCGCGGTAATTCCAAGCGCCTCCGCCGCGTCGGGCGCCTTATCGGCGCTGCGCCACAAGATCGACGCACAGCCCTCGGGCGAAATTACCGAATAGGTGGCATATTGCAGCATCAGGGTCACATCGCCGATGGCGATCGCCAGCGCACCGCCCGACCCCCCCTCGCCAATGACAGTGACGATGACAGGGGTGCGCAGCCCCGCCATCTCGTACAAATTGCGGCCAATCGCCTCCGACTGGCCGCGCTCCTCGGCATCCACCCCGGGGTAGGCGCCCGGCGTATCCACGAACGTGAACACCGGCAGACCAAACTTTTCCGCCAGCCGCATCTGGCGCAGCGCCTTGCGATAGCCCTCGGGGCGCGGCATGCCGAAATTGCGCGCGATCTTCTCCTTGGTATCGCGTCCTTTCTGATGTCCGATCACCATGCACGGCACGCCGTCGAATCGTGCCAGACCACCGACAATCGACGCATCGTCGGAAAAAGTGCGGTCGCCGTGCAGTTCTTCGAAATGCGTGAACAGCATTGGAATGTAGTCGAGCGTATACGGCCGCTGCGGATGGCGCGCGACCTGTGCCACCTGCCAGGACGACAGCTTGGCGTAGATCTCCCGTGTGAGGCCCTGGCTCTTCTTCGCCAGCCGATCCACCTCATCGGAGATATCGACTGCCGATCCGTCCTGCACAAATCGCAGTTCCTCGATCCTCTGCTCCAGTTCGAAGATCGGCTGCTCAAACTCGAGATATGTGGTCTTCATGGGGAGTCGGATTTTACGCCGAAGTCA
>JAOUFA010000305.1 GCA_029858545.1 Betaproteobacteria bacterium | reverse complement strand
CAAGGGCCCGCCTTCCAGAGGGGAAGTTGCCACCGGTCAATTCCTGGCCAGATTCGTCGGTCCATCGTCGCGGAGAGTCGGCGCCGCGCGCGCGATCCTGCCACGACATCGTCCGCATGCGCTGCGATAATGGCGCAAGCCGTTGCGCAACAGCCCGGCTCCTTCTTGCTGCAGGATTCCTGGGGGATGTCATGAATCGATACCGTCGCTGGGTTCTATGGGGAGTCGTCGCGGCAGGCGTCGGGCAGTGGCCCGCCGCCGCTGCCCTGGCGGCCGAAGAACAGAACGCCTGCGCGATGCTCCAGAAGGACGACGTGGAAGCGGCATTTGCCCCGCGCAAGTTCGGTCCGGGCAAACCCGGCGTCACCGTCAAGGCGACGGCATCGCGCGCCGCCGTGTCGAGTTGCACCTACACATCGCGGGGCGCCATGGGACGGGACAGGTTGTCGGTCACCCTGGGAGTTCGGCGCGCACCCAGCGACGCGAAGGGCACGACATCCGAGGCGGCCAGGGCCGGGGCGCGCCAGCTCAAGGCAACGCCTGTGAATGTGGCCGGACTGGGCGATGGCGCCTACTGGGTGGCTCTTGGCGGCAGCATTCAACTCAACGTGTTCAGAGGACGGCGCGAATGGCTGACGTTCGGCAGCCGGGCGGCAGCGCTGAACGACGATGTCGTACTCGCGCGGATCACCAGGATCGCCAGGGCGACGATGGCCCGCTAGCCGCGCGCAGCACGCTCAACCTCGATTCTCGGCAATACGGCCGGGGCGGCCTGGCGCGGCCATGCTTTTTCGACCCCACTACTCCCGCGCGCGCCGCGCGACCAATTGATTTTCCGGCAGACCTCGGGCACTCTCCCTACGTATCGATACGGGGGCATTGGGCCGGAAAGAAGACTATGGCGACTAGCCCCGGCCGCTCCCGTGTCTTCCTTGACTGTGCGAGAGGGAACCCTCATGGGAGCGATCCGATATGGGCTCGCGGCGGCAGCCGCGCTCTTTGTGCTGGCCACCGCGGCGCGGGCCGGGGATGGGATGAACAGCCGGCTGTCGGTGGAGTTTCACCGCGACGCCGATGGCAAGCTCAGTCCGAGCACTTTCCTGCCGCTGACCTGGGCGGAGAACTGGTTCTCCGGCATCGGCTTTCGCGACAGCACCGAGTACTCCACCGACAAGATCGCCGGCATTCCCGAGAGCAGGTTCGCCACCACCCTCGATGACCGCCGCCTGCGGCTCAATCTGATCAGCTACGTGCAGCGCACGCAGCGCCTGGAGTACTCCGCCGGCGCCGATCTCCAGCGCATCGACATCGAGAAGAACGAATTCGGCTACTTCCACCTCGTGCTCCCGGCACCCGCGATCAACGACTGGATCGCTTTCGACAACCGGGTCAAGATCGCCGATACCGCGCTCGCGCTGCGCGGCGATGTCACCCTGGGCGAGGCCGAGACCTCTCCTTACCTGCTGCGCCTGGGCGCGCACTTCACGCCGTCGCGTTCGCTCAAAGTGACGCAGGAGACCGAGTTCCAGCCCCTGCTCGCCACCCCCGGACGCCACAGCGCGAGCCTTGCGCAGAAGCCGACCTGGGAACTGGCCCTCGACGCTCGGCTGCGCGTCAACGAGCGGGTGAGCGTCGGCCTCGATGCGCGCTACGAAATGCTGCCGCTCAAGTACGAGGTCGCGCAGCTGCGCGCCGCGCTCGACGGGTTCGATATCGCGACGATCGACACCACCGAGACGACGACCCGTCTGGCGGCGAAGCTGGTCTTCAGGCTGCCGGGCATGAGCCTGAATCCGCTCATCGGCTACGCGCGCGAGAGTGTGAAGCAAAAGGACAACTTGGGCGGAGCGAGCACCGAGACCCGACGCAATCTCGTGATCCTCGGCGTTACCGGGATGTTTTGACGCGTGGCGCACGGCCAGTCGGCCGGCCCGGCCTGCGGGAAGACAACTTGAGGAGAGAAGCAACGATGGCACCAAGCAAGAGCAACTGGGGGGCGCTCGCAATCGCAATCGCGCTCGCCGGTTGCGGTGGGGGGGGCGGGGGCGGGGGGGGCACTTCAAGCCCGAGTGTGACGGTCACGGGCCTTGTGAGCGGCAGCTTGCGACTGACCTGCTATAGCGCCAATGGCGGCGCGGCGACCTGGGAGGTGACGAGCAACGGCAGTTTTGCGCTTCCCAGTGCCTGCACGGGCAGCATCAACCCGCCACCTTCGGTGTCGATCGCGTACGACCCGACCCTGGGATCGGGGTCGCCCGACGGTCAGTCGTGCTCGATCGTCAGCAACCCGAATTCATTGCTTACTACCGTGACCTGCACCGTCACCGGGGTATCCGTGGCATCCGCGAATCAGGGTCAATGGCGGTACGTGCATAGCGGTCAGGCAGTCTGGCTGGGCGCGGTGACGAGCCGCCAACTCACTCAGATCGACGCTAATCTGATGTCGGAGCTGTCCATTGGCAAGACCTACTACCTGGTGCGCGCAGGAATTTCGAACGTCAGCGTGACGGGTTCGATGAGCACGCTGGCGGCAACTGCCGGCGCGCTGCGGCATGCGCCACGCGCGCTCGGCGGGGTAGCAGGCATCAACGTGGTCCTTCAGAACGTGGTTGACTCCAGCACAAGCCAATCCGTGACGACCGGAGCAGACGGCACCTTCAACGCAACCCTGCCGAGCGGCACCTACAGCCTCGTCGCAACCGACCCGAGCAATTCGTCGAATACGGTCAGTACCCAGGTTGTCGTCCAGAATACGGGCATTGATGTCGGCGCGTACACACTCGCATCGACCAGCCTCTACAACTTCAAGGCCGAGATCTCGGATGTCAACGCCTCCATGCCCGGTAGTTCGCCCGTCGATCTGGATTGGCTGTACTTCGGCAGCCTGCCTGGGCAGACACCGATCACGTACTCCAAGTACATCGTCGTGACGAACATAGGCGGCGCCGACGTCTCCGGCGCGAGCTTCGTCGTGACGACGTCTGATTTGGATGTGAGTTCGCTCGCCGTCACCAATACTCTCGGCGGCATGGCTGCCGGGGGCCGGCTCTCGATTCCCGTGACTTTCACGCTCAATCGACCGGCTGCCGATAAAACCGTCTCGTTCGACATTGTCATCACCGACATCAGCAACCGCAAGTGGTACAACCGCACCAGCATTCCGCTGAGTTCGCGCGTGCCGGTGAAGGTGTACGTTACGGCAAAACCGGGCGCGCTTCTGGCATCCAGCGTCAATGGCTATGTCGTGACGCCCGGCCGCACGCTCCAGAAAATTACCGCAGGGGGCGGAATGTCTTCAGCCGTGCGCCTGCCCTACATTGCGGGCGACGTCTATGAATTCATGGTCGCCAATCCGGATATCGGCAGCGAAACCGCGTATTCGGTCGGCTTCGGCGCCTATGCGCCGACTGATTTCAGCACATTCACCAACACGTCGATCCACGAACCCAACAACGACTTCGCGCATGCAACAACCCTGACGCTCGGCCAGACCGACATGGCCTATGTGCACGTCGGCGACATCGATTACTACAAGCTGCAATTCGATGCCGCCGACCTGCCTTTGGACCCGCAGCGCGTCGGCGTGCTCGCCACGGCGAGCAGCATGAGCGCGAGCAAGGTCGCGGTCGGCGGCGGCTATGCCTACCTGATCGAGAACGGGAATCTGAGAGTTGTCGACATCAGCGATCCGCTGACTCCGAGTGTCGTCGGCACGCTCGCGGGCGTAGCCGACTACTCGCCGATCGCGCTGGGAGCGAATTTCGCGTATGTGTACGGCAACGACGGAAAGCTCTGGAGCGTAGACGTCTCCAACCCGTCCGCCCCCGTGAAGTCGGGCTCTGTCGCTCTGGAATACCCGAACGCCTTCCAGACCGCAGCGAATCTTGTATTCGCCCAGGTCGGCCTCAACACCGGTGGCGCGCTGCGGATTGTCGATGTCAGCAACGCGGCGCTGCCGGCGATCGCCGGCTCCGTGACCGGTCTTACCGCTTCGGCAAGACCGTTCCACGTCGGCGGCGGCTACGTCTATATCACCGACCCGAGCAGCAACACGCTGCGGATCGTGAATGTCGCCGACCCGGCCGCTCCGGTCGTCACAACCATGACCATTCCGATCCCCAGCGGGGCGAGTTCGCTCGCGCTGTATGACCTCGCAGTCAACGGCACCTACGCCTACCTCGGAACTTCGTCCGGGCTGCAGGTGCTGAACATCACCAACCCGGGATCCCCGACAATCGGCACCCTTTCTCTTTCCGCGAGCTTGTCCCTGGTTTCCGGCGGCTTGGCCGCCACGCCGACCGTCATCGGCAACCATGTCGTAACCGGCGGTGGCGCCAACATGGCACAAGTCTGGGCCTACGACATCTCCAATCCGGCCAATCCGGTCTTCGTCGAACCCCTATCTTTGCCGCTCGCCTCCAGCGGATTCAATGGCAGCGCCCTGGCAGCGAGCGGAAGCCACCTCTATGTACGGACCAGCAGCAGTCTGGAGGTGATCCGGCTCAAGTAGGCGCCGACTCGGGAAGGAATGGGCGAATCAATCCAACCCCGAAACCTGGAGAGCTTGCCCGCGCGCGGCAATGCGCTACTTGCAGTCTAGTTGTTGTCCGCCCTGTTGCGCAGCCTCGGGCGGTGAACGATGAAATTCACATAAACTCCCGGTTGTCTGCGGCGGCGATCGGGATGTCGGGAGGTAACCGCGATGCAAGTCATGGTTACAGGGGGGACGGGTTTTGTCGGCAGTCACACGGTCGCGGCGCTCCTTGCCGCGG
>JAOUFA010000304.1 GCA_029858545.1 Betaproteobacteria bacterium | reverse complement strand
TAGGGGCCGACCTGCCCGTCCGGGCGGCCCGCGCCACCCTCACGGCTGATGGTTTTCGCGCGCCGATTGAATAGCATAGCCTTGGTTTACAGGCTCTCAGGAATCCCCCCCGGAGAGGCACCGTTGTAGGAGAGCGTACGCGGGGAGTTGCCCGCGCGCTCACCCGTTGAGACCCGATTGCTGCCCGCCCCGGCAGCGCCAGCTTGGAGGAGAAGCCGATGACGAAGAAGATGATTCCGACACCGCTGCTCGACGAACTCGAGACCGGTCCGTGGCCGAGCTTCGTCACGGGCCTGAAGCGCCTGGCGAAGGAAAACGACATGGCGGTCGATCTGATGGGGCAGCTCGAAACCTCGTACAAGAACCGCGTCGGTTACTGGAAGGGCGGCGTGGTCGGCGTGTACGGCTACGGCGCCGGCGTGATCCCGCGCTTCACCGAACTGAAGGACAAGGACGGCAAGCCGATCTTTCCCGAGGCGGCCGAATTCCACACCCTGCGCGTGCAGCCGCCCGCCGGCATGCACTACTCGACCGACCTGCTGAGGAAGCTGTGCGACATCTGGCAGGAGCACGGCTCGGGCCTGATCGCCTTCCACGGTCAGAGCGGCGACATCATGTTCCAGGGCGCGAAGACCGAGAACGTGCAGCCCGCGTTCGACGCGCTGAACGAAATCGGCTTCGACCTTGGCGGCGCGGGCGCGGCGATGCGCACCTCGATGAGCTGCGTCGGCGCCGCGCGCTGCGAAATGAGCTGCTACGACGAGGCACGCGCGCTGCGCACGGTGATCAATTCCAACCTCGACGAGATGCACCGGCCGTCCTTGCCGTACAAATTCAAGTTCAAGTTCTCGGGCTGCCCGAACGACTGCGTGAACTCGATCCAGCGCTCGGACATGGCGACCATCGGCACCTGGAAGGACAACATCCAGGTGAACGAGAAGCTCGCGCGCGAGTGGTACGCGGCGCACGGCTCGGAGGAGCTGGTCGACAACGTGATCACGCGCTGTCCGTCCAAGGCGATGCGCGTGAGGAAGGCGAACGGCGAGGCCGCTCCGGCGCACGTCTCGCGCGTCAAGCTCGACGACCAGCAGTGCCTGGAAATCGACAACAAGGACTGCGTGCGCTGCATGCACTGCCTGAACGTGATGCCCGGGGCCCTGCTGCCCGGCAAGCAAAAGGGCGTCTCGGTGCTGATGGGCGGCAAGGGCGTGCTGAAGATCGGCGCGACGCTGGGCAGCGTGATCATTCCGTTCATGAAGATGGAGACCGACGAGGACTACGAGCAGCTCCAGGAACTCGCGCGCAAGGTGCTCGACTTCTTCGCCGAGAACGCGCTCGACCACGAGCGCGTCGGCGAGACCATCGAGCGCATCGGCCTGGCGAACTTTCTCGAAGCGATCGAGGTGCCGGTTCATCCGAGCATGGTGGCGTATCCGAGGACCAATCCGTACGTGCGTACCGATGACTGGGACGAGCAGGTCGCCAAGGCCCAGGAGAAAGCTGCTTAGATCAACGGAGATTCGAAACATGGCACAAGCACAACCCAGATCGCCGGTCGAGCACGGGGCGCCGGACCCGATGCAGTACATGCATCCGCTGATGAAGAAGAACTACGGCAAGTGGGTCTACCACGGCCACCCGAAGCCCGGCGTGCTGATGCACCGCGCGGCGAACGGCGAGGAGATCTGGACCGTCAAGGCGGGCACCCAGCGCCAGATGGACCATCACACGATCAGGACGCTGTGCGACATCGGCGACCGGTTCGCCGACGGGCACGTGCGCTTCACCACGCGCTCGAACATCGAATTCATGGTCGCCGAGAAGAAGAAGGTCGAGCCGCTCATCCAGGCGTTAAATCAGGCCGGCTTCCCGGTCGGCGGCACCGCGAACTCGGTGTCGATGATCGCGCACACGCAGGGCTGGCTGCACTGCGACATCCCCGGCACCGACGCCTCGGGCGTGGTGAAGGCGCTGATGGACGAGTTGTACGACGAGTTCGTCAAATGCGAGATGCCGAGCCGCGTCAAGCTCTCGACCTCGTGCTGCGAGATCAACTGCGGCGGTCAGGCGGACATCGCGATCATCGTGCAGCACACCAAGCCGCCGAAGATCAATCACGACCTGGTGGCGAACGTGTGCGAGCGTCCCGCGGTGGTGGCGCGCTGCCCGGTCGCGGCGATTCGTCCGGCGCTGGTGAACGGCAAGCCTTCGCTAGAGGTCGACGAGAAGAAATGCATCTGCTGCGGCGCCTGCTACCCACCCTGTCCGCCGATGCAGATCAATGATCCGGTGCACTCCAAGATCGCGATCTGGGTGGGCGGCAAGAATTCGAATGCGCGCATCAAGCCGACCTTCCACAAGCTGGTTGCCTCGGGGCTGCCCAACAACGCACCGCGCTGGCCCGAAGTGGCCGAGGTGGTGAAGAACATCCTGCGCGTGTACAAGGCCGACGGCCGGCCCTGGGAGAGGATGTCGGACTGGGTCGAGAGGATCGGCTGGCCGGCGTTCTTCCAGAAGACCGGGCTGCCGTTCACCAAGTACCACATCGACGACTGGCGCGGTTCGCGTTACACGCTGAACACGTCGGCGCACATTCGTTTCTGAGGGGGGAATCTTGAAGTTCGGCATCCTCGTCAACGAAGGGCCCTACACGCACCAGGCGAGCGATTCGGCCTACCTGTTCGTGAAGGCCGCGCTCGAGAAGGGTCACCAGATCTACCGCGTGTTCTTCTATCACGACGGCGTGAACAACGCGACCAAGTATACCGAGCCGCCGCAGGACGACCGGCACATCGTGAACCGCTGGTCGAAGCTCGCCGAGCAGTACGGCATCGATCTGGTGGTGTGCGTGGCGGCGGCGCTGCGCCGCGGCATCAAGGACGAGCTGCTCGCGCCGGGGTTTCGCATCTCGGGTCTCGGGCAATTGGTCGAAGCGGGCATCCAGGGCGACCGGCTGGTCGTGTTTGGCGACTGAGAGGCAACCGATCGATGAGTGAAATGGAACAGGAAGAAAGTTCGGGGGTCGTCAAGAAGTTCATGTTCGTGAACCGCAAGGCGCCGCACGGCTCGATTTACGCGCTCGAATCGCTCGAAGTGGTGCTGATCAGCGCGGCCTTCGATCAGGACGTGTCGCTCGCCTTTGTCGACGATGGCGTGTACCAGATCGTCAAGGGGCAGCAGACGAAGGGCATCGAGACGAAGAATTTTTCGCCGACCTACCGGGCGCTCGAGGGCTACGACATCGAAAAGCTCTACGTCGAGCGCGCGGCGCTCGAGGCGCGCGGCCTGAACGAGGACGACCTGCTGGTCGACGTGCAGGTGCTCGACGCGGCCGAGATGGCGGGTTTGATGGCCGCTCAGGACGTGGTCATCAGTTTTTGAGGGATTCGGAATGAGCGTGAAACGCGCGGATATCGGGGAGCACGACGGGAGTATCCCCTCGTATCGGAAAATGGGAATGCCATGCTGCATATCGTGAACAAGAGTCCCACCGAGCGCAACGCGCTCGAATCGTGTCTGCGGCTCGCACTCGACGGCGCGGCGGTGTTGCTGATCGAGGACGGGGTGTACGCGGCGGCCCGGGGCGGCGCGGCCGAAGCAAGGCTGCGCGAAGCGATGAAGCGCGTGAAGGTCTATGCGCTGAAGGGCGACCTCGAAGCACGCGGCATGGCGGCAAGGGTGATCGAGGGAATCGAGCTGGTCGATTACGGCGGTTTCGTGGACCTGGTCTGCGAGCGCCCCAGTTGCCAGTCGTGGTTATAGGACGCGGGGGTGAGAAGCGTCTTACCCCCGCACCCCCTCAACCCGCGCGGGATTGAGGCAGTTGTTCTTGGTTACTCGACATTTCTAAGGAGGCGACATGGGTGCAATTGATCTGAACGGCAAGGTGTACGAGACCGACGAGGAAGGTTATCTCGTCAATCTGTCCGACTGGAACGAGGACTTGGCCAAGCACCTCGCGGTCGAGGAAAAGGTCGATCTCACGCCGAATCACTGGGAGGTGATCAACTTCCTGCGCGAGTACTACGCCGAGTTCCAGATCGCTCCGGCGGTACGCGTGCTCACCAAGGCGGTCGGCAAGAAGCTCGGACCCGACAAGGGCAACAACAAGTATCTGTACGAGCTGTTCCCCTACGGCCCGGCCAAGCAGGCGTGCAAGATCGCCGGCCTGCCCAAGCCCACGGGCTGCGTCTAGGGCCCGCGCGGCGGAGCGCCGCATGTCGCTGCTGACGGTCTTCTACGCCTGCCTGTTCTACGCCGCGACCGCGGTGCTGGTGGCGGGCGTGGCGGCGAAACTGCTGAGCTATGCGCGCAGTCCGGCGCCGCTCAAGATCCCGACCACCCCCGCGCCGCGCACGCGCCTGGGCGTGGTCTGGCGCATGACGCGCGAGGTGACCGTGTTCGAAAGCCTGTTTCGCGCGAACAAATGGATCTGGCTGTTCGGCTGGGTGTTCCATGCGGCGCTCGCGCTCGTGCTGCTGCGTCATCTGCGCTACGTCATCGAGCCGCTGCCGGTGTGGCTCGCGCTGGCGCAGGAGCCCGGCGCGTACGCGGGCCTGGCGATGGTCGCGGCGCTGCTCGGACTGTGGGCGCGGCGTTTTCTCGTCGAGCGCATCCGCTACATTTCCACCTATTCCGACCACCTGATGCTCGCGCTGCTGGTGCTGATCGGCGCCTCCGGGCTGATGATGAAGTTCGTGCGCCATACCGACATCGTCGCGGTGAAGGCGTTCATGCTGGGCCTGTTGCGCTTCGACTGGCAGCCGCTGCCGGCGGA
>JAOUFA010000303.1 GCA_029858545.1 Betaproteobacteria bacterium | reverse complement strand
CGTCTTCGCCGAACTCGCCCAGGACTTCCAGGTCTTCCCGCCGTTGGTGGAGCGATAAACGCCGTCGCCCGCGTAGGAGTCCGCGGACAGGTCCGCTTCGCCCGTGCCGCAGTAGACCGTCTGCCGATCCGCGGGGTCGAGCGCGAGCGCACCGATCTCCAGTTGCGTGCGCGAGCGCCACGAAGGCGTCCAGGTTCTGCCCGCGTCGCGGCTCGCCCACACCCCGCCGCCGGCCGAGCCGATGAGGAGGCGGTCCGCGTCCACCGGATCGCAGACGAGCGAGGTGCAGCGCCCGCCGATGTTGGTCGGGCCGGCCATCTCCCATTTCCCCGCGGCCTTCGCCGCCGGCAAGCTTCGCAGCGTGCGGCGCCGCTCCGCCGCAAGCTTCGCCACCGGCGCCTCGCGCAGGGGCCAGGCCGCGCGCGCGCGGAACCAGCCGGAGCGCGGCTTGTGCAGCGAGAGACGCGGCGCGGCGGCGCCAGGCCGGCGCGACTTGCGCGGCCCGCGCGCGAGAACGACGCCCTGCGCCGCGTCCGCCTTCGTGGTGGCAGGCCGCTTTCCATTCTTCCTGCTGGCCATGGCCGCCCGCCTCCGGTCAGAACGCGTCGCGCCGCGGCGAGGCGGTGGACGAACCCTTGGCGTTGCGCCTGCGCCGGTGGCGAATGGCGATGACGCCGGCGATCGGAATCAACAATAGCAGCAGCTCGAAGGCACCCGATCCGCCATCGGGAGAGAAGCCGAAGATTCTTTCGACGAAGTCCATGTTGCCTCCTGGTTTTGATCAGAACGACGCGCCCACCGGCTCAGTCAGCCGGAATTCTGTCGACGTAATTGACCGGCGCGTGGTCGGCGAGAAACTTCGGCGGTCGGCGCAGCGCGCGCAGGCGTTCGAGAAACGACCACCCCTCACGCGGCGCGGTCAATCTTTGTTCGACCCCGGCGTGCCGGAAGCCGAGCGCTTCAGACGGAACGGTTGCGACGAGGTCTTCGTCGTCGACGATCCGATAGACCGGCACGCGGGCGAGCGATTCGACGAACACCCGATTGCCCACGCGCGGCGAGCCGAAGGTGTACACCGCTCGCGGAGCGCGGCGCGCGGCCGCGAGCGTGGCGAGCGCCGCGCCGAGGCTGTGCCCGGTGTAGAAGACGGGACAGTCGAGCTCGCTCAGCGCGGCATGCACTTCGTTCCATACGGAATCGAGCGCCTTGCGAAAGCCCGCATGCACGCCGATTTCGGCTTGCTCGAACGGCGGCAGGCCGACTTCCAGGTCGGCGATGAAGTCCTTCGGTTCCTGCTCGGTACCGCGAAACACGAGCACTGCGAAGGGCGCCGCGCCGTCGCACTCGACCAGCATCGCCTGGGTCCCGGTTTCCTGAGCGACGAAGAAATGTCGTTGCGCGAACCCGGCCCGCTGCAGGAAGCCGGTTCGGGTCGGCTGCGGAGGCGGATCGTCTTCTTCGCGATCGTGCCGGTACACCAGGCGGCTCAGTTCGGCGAGCCAGAGCGCATTGCCGCGCCGGTAGCCCGCCGCGTCGGGGTCGAACGGCGGGAACGCCCGCCGCATGAAGAAGTCGGTGGCGTCTCCCGGGCGCAACAGGTCCTGCCAGCGCGTCGCCGGTACGGTCACTTGGCGAACAGCGGCAGTCCCTGCGGCTGCAGCTGGTTCTGGTAGGTCGGCCAGTCGACGCCCTTTGACGGCGCGACCCGGTCGAGCGCGATGCGCTTTTGCGTGTAGTCGACCAGTTCGCCGATCGAGCGCAGCGACTGCCAGTGATCGTCCGGGATGCGGAAGCCGAATTTTTTCTCGAGCGCGTCGACGATGCGGATTTTCACGGTGTACGAAAACCCGCTCGCCGGCGTGAATTCGAGTTTCTCGGTCACCGTGGCGAGCGGCTTCTTCGCCTCCCGCGCGACGATTTCCAGCACCTCGTTGCGCACCCCCTGCGCCTCGGGCCGGGCGATCGGCGCGACGCCCTGCGGAAGCACGAGTTCCGCCGCGTTGGCGACGCGCATGCCCGATATCCCTGCGAGGAGGCTTTGCGTCATGCCTTGCCGATACCGCGCGGTGACGAAACCGATCGACGGGGGATCGCTCTTCACCTCGAAATCGAGTTGGCCCGCGGTACTCAGCCTGGTGAACGGTATCGTGACGTCGTAGCGCCCGCCGGTATCCTTGTGCACGAAACCGAGCCGAAGGCTTTGCGGCAGCTTCGAGATCATCGGCACCGAGAAGTAGCCGTTCTGGTTGGCGATGTAGGTAAAATCGCGCCCGCCGACCGAAACCAGAATTTCCGCGCCGCGGTAGGCCCGCTTGCCGCCCAGCTCGTCCTTGAAGTAGACATAGCCATTCACGAACTGCGGAATCAATGCCATGTACACCGAGAGGAATAGTGCGACGAAGAATGCCGTGGTGCGCACCCAGCGCGGCATCTTGTCCAGGCTCTCCAACACGATCTTCTCCCACATGAGAATCTCCTTTAGTCGGGGCGGCTGACCGGACCGTCCTCCGTCATCGGGACGCGAGCGCCGCAACGCCGGCTGGCGGCAAGTCATAGACAAGGGTCCCGCCGTCGACAAGCAGGCAATGCCTGACCGGCCGGCCGTCGGCAAACTCCACCAGACCGATATTGCACTGCGCGTGAATCGGCTTGTCGCTGCCATTCGGACGCAGCAGCGTGGCGACCGTTGACCAGCGCCGGTCCTTGCGCCAGGTCAGCCAAACGCCGTGCCTTGTCTCGCGCGGAAGGCGGCTGCCCAGTTTTTCGAGAAGCTTCCCGCTGCGCGGATCGGGCATGTTGCACAGCGCCGAGCTGGTGAGCTGCAGGCAGTGCAGGGTCCGGTCGTTGGCGGTGAAGCTCCCCTGGGCGCTGAACGCATAGTGCACGTCGCCGGAGAGAAACACGCAGCCCGATCGACCCATGCGTTGCAGCGCCTCGAAGAGCGCCCGGTAGCCGGCCTTGTTCGAGATCCACGATTCCACGTCCAGTTTGTGGACGAGCCATTTTTCGATCGGACCCGCCACCCACGCGAAGAGCGGATAGTTCCTCGCAATCTCCTTCACCGCCCACAGAATCGTATTTTCGGCGAGCTCGATTCCGGCAAATCCCAATACCGGCGTGGTGGCGACGAGCAGCGGCCAGGTATCCGGCGGCGGCTGGAGGTCGGTGACGAGCCGCGCCCATTGCAGCCGCAGCCCGTCGAGCGCGTAGCGATCCATGAGTTGCGCAGGGAGATTCTCGCTGTCGTACTGGCGCTGGCTGCGCGAGTCCAGCGCGATGATCGGCGGCAGGCTGGGAATCGAAAATCCCCAGCCGCGATGCTTCCAGGTGTGCAGGTCGTAGCGCTCGGCGATCGACGCATCGTTCGTCGTGTCGGTGAGCCGCTGCTGGATGCTCCACAGCAATTCCTTGTCGAAATTGTCCGGATCGTTGCCCCAGCCCTGGAAGGCCCAGTAGGCCGCGAGTGCGTTGGCGACGATGCGCCGCCCCAGCGGCGAGGCGCGCACGCCGTCGTACCAGGCGAGCGTGATGTTCCAGTCGTCGGTGACGTCGTGATCGTCGAAGATCATGTAGGTGGGGATGTTGGCGAGCAGCTTGCGCACCTTGCCGAGCGTGGCGTGAAAGCGCAGCAACGCCGGCTGCTGCGCGCGGAACACGCCCTCGGCCTCGTCGGGCGCACCCAGCGCGCGGATCGCCCCCCAGTCGCTGGCGGGCTGCCAGGCGCACGCATTGCCGAACACGTAGAGGTACATCGCGGCGAATTCGCCGAAGCTGAACAGGTGGTTCTCCGCTTCGCCCGAGCTGAAGCCCGAGTTCCGCTTCTGCAACACCTCCTTGCGGCCGTGCAACGGGATCCGCTCGAGGTCGATGCCGGGCAGGACTTCGCGCGACCCGGTCAGCTTGACCGCCTTTTGGCGCAGCAGCGCCGCGAGCGCGAGCGCGACGTCGTCGGCGTAGATCTGGTCGCCGGTCAGCAGGAGCAGCGCGGGCCGCTTCTGGTTGCCGATTTCGACCGCGGCATGGTTCTCGGCCAGCAAGGCCTCGGCGCGCAGCAGGGCATCGCCCCGCTCCAGGCCGCCATGGGGCTTGCGACAGCTGCCGTGAAGGATGCGTTGCAACGCGGACGGAATGAAGAAGCTGGGGTACTTCGACGCGCCGTAGGCGAGTTCGGACAGGTCCAGGGCGATCGCCTCGCCGTCCGCTTCGCCTTCGCCCGCCTTCGCGTCGTCGACTTCCACGTCGTCGACTTCCTCGATGCGGTAGCCGAGCAGCGTGTCGCAGGGAAACTCCTCGCCGATCTCCGGTCGCGCTTGCAGCAGATAGATCCACAGGCGCTCGCCGAGCTTCATATGCTGCGCACTGGCGATGACCCCGGGATCACCCAGTCCGTCGAGACTGCTGCGGCCCCATACCCGCTCGTCCCGGCCCATCACGACCAGCCGCAATCGCCTGGGTCTGTCCGTGGCAAGCCATACGCAGACGCGATTTCGCGTGCTGCGGCGCAAGATGGGACCTGCCGAAAGATCCGTTGCCAAGATTTCTTCTCCGTGCAAGGCAGGCTGCGACACGCGCAACAAGGCGCGCGGCGTGGCGCCGCAAGCAAGGATAGGCAGCTTGCGGCGCGGCGACATCGTCAGAAGTGATGATTCGCGCCCGCACAGCGCGCCTGCGGCGCCGCAGCAACGCTTCGCGCAATCCCTCAGCCATTCGGACAATTGCGCGCGCGTCGGCGACGCGGTGTACTAGGCAGGACCCGGGTGCAGCCCGCCGGAAGCTGCGACCGC